>NZ_JACVZO010000049.1:0-4404 GCF_017151845.1 Staphylococcus sp. EG-SA-17 | reverse complement strand
ATATTAAATAATTCTTGTAATAATAATTCTATGTATTGTTGCAATAAATTAATGAAACTATAATTACTAATATTATATTACTTTTATTGATAGAAATATATTACTTTTTTAAAAAACTTGTAATATATCGAAAGATTTAAATGTAAAATTTTGATTTGTTAAGAAATTGCGTTTATAAAAATAAAAAAATCAACTTATTTGTATGAGATGAATATGTATTGAAGAAGACGTGTTATTAATTTGGAAAATACTGGTCAAAGATGGAAGCTCTCAAAAGCGTTATTGTATTCTTTAGTCAATGCAAATAGATTGCCGTAATAATAATCGTACTTGATGGTTAAAAAATTACTTAAGGCTTTAAAGCAAAACTTTTTATATGAGTAGTCGAATATAACGTTTAAAATGATTGTTTTTGGATATAAACGATTAAGTAAAATGCTTTTTCAGTTTGTAATTAATCATATAAATTTCTTATGGGAAGGTTGATATCTTAATGATTAATATTATTTCAGCTATAGGATCTATTGGGACATTTATTATGGCTTTATTTTATTTTGTATCAGTTTCAGTTCAACTTTATCAAATGAAAATTAGCTTTCTGCCAGCTTTAGGTTTTAACCAAATTTTATTAGAAAGGGAGGGTGATCAACTTAATATAATGAATTCGGCAACAGAAGAGCATCATCATAAAGATTATATTAAACTATATAATTTAGGTGGCGGTGCTGCTAAAAAAATTGCAATAGAGGTTTTATTGGGTAATGATAAAGTCATTCAGAAAAAATACGTGAATATTTTACCTAGTAAAGAAGGGTACATGTTACCAATTAATAAAAATGTGTACGAAGAATTAGAAAGAACGATTGAGAACAATGGTTATGAAGCTGATTTGAATGTACGTATGACTTATTATCATAATGTAAGTCGCAAACAACAGGAAGTTATATTAAAAGGTCAAATCGACCGTTTTAATACTTATAATAATAAAGAAATTTATGATTTGCAGTTTATCTAAAAATTGATTTAAGAGGGTAGTTGTTTATTGCGAAAAATATCATTCAATTTTAATGAAATAATGGCGTCATTACTATAAAATATTACTTTATGTTGTAAAGCATTTTTCTATAAGATAGAACTAAAAGGAGGGGCAAAGATGCAAATTAGACAAATACATCAACATGACTTTGCTCAAGTTGACCAGTTAATTAGAACGGCATTTGAAAATAGTGAACATGGTTATGGTAATGAATCAGAGCTAGTAGACCAAATTCGTCTAAGTGATACGTATGACAATAACTTAGAAATAGTAGCTGTTCTTCAAAACGAAGTTGTAGGGCACGGTTTACTAAGTGAAGTTTATCTTGATAACGGAGCACAACGGGAAATTGGATTAGTGTTAGCACCTGTATCTGTTGATATTCATCATCAAAATAAAGGTATAGGGAAGCGATTGATTCAAGCATTAGAACGAGAAGCAATATTAAAAGGATATAATTTTATCAGTGTATTAGGATGGCCGACGTATTATGCCAATCTAGGATATCAACGCGCAAGTATGTACGACATTTATCCACCATATGATGGTATACCAGACGAAGCGTTTTTAATTAAAGAATTAAAAGTGAACAGTTTAGCGGGAAAAACAGGTACCATAAATTACACATCTGCTTTTGAAAAAATATGATTTCAAGATAGGATTACATTAGGCAGAGTTCATATTAATAATACAAATTGTTCGCAATGAAATCGCACGTTGTCGTTTGCAATTTATAAAATAGCAATAAATAAAATGTTTGTTAGGAAAGTATTATTGTGGATAATAAAAAATCGATACAAATTAATTGCTATAATGCAATTTTAGTGTATAATTGCATTAATGGAGATTAAATATATCTTTAAAGGGTATACAGTTAATATAAAATGACTTTTTAAAAAGAGGGAATAAAATGAATATGAAGAAAAAAGAAAAACACGCAATTCGGAAAAAATCGATTGGCGTGGCTTCAGTGCTTGTAGGTACGTTAATCGGTTTTGGACTACTCAGCAGTAAAGAAGCAGATGCAAGTGAAAATAGTGTTACGCAATCCGATAGCGCAAGTAACGAAAGCAAAAGTAATGATTCAAGTAGCGTTAGTGCTGCACCTAAAACAGTCGACACAAACGTGAGTGATACTAAAACAACGTCAAACACTAATAGTGGCGAAACAAGTGTGGCGCAAAATCCGGCACAACAGGAAACGACACAATCAGCATCAACAAATGCAACTACGGAAGAAACTCCGGCAACTGGTGAAGCTACTACTACGGCAACGAATCAAGCTAATACACCGGCAACAACTCAATCAAGCAATACAAATGCGGAGGAATTAGTGAATCAAACAAATAATGAAACGACTTCTAATGATACTAATACAGTATCATCTGTAAATTCACCTCAAAATTCTACAAATGCGGAAAATGTTTCAACAACGCAAGATACTTCAACTGAAGCAACACCTTCAAACAATGAATCAGCTCCACAGAGTACAGATGCAAGTAATAAAGATGTAGTTAATCAAGCGGTTAATACAAGTGCGCCTAGAATGAGAGCATTTAGTTTAGCGGCAGTAGCTGCAGATGCACCGGCTGCTGGCACAGATATTACGAATCAGTTGACAGATGTGAAAGTTACTATTGACTCTGGTACGACTGTGTATCCGCACCAAGCAGGTTATGTCAAACTGAATTATGGTTTTTCAGTCCCTAATTCTGCTGTTAAAGGTGACACATTCAAAATAACTGTACCTAAAGAATTAAACTTAAATGGTGTAACTTCAACTGCTAAGGTGCCACCAATTATGGCCGGAGATCAAGTATTGGCAAATGGTGTAATCGATAGTGATGGTAATGTTATTTATACATTTACAGACTATGTTGATAATAAAGAAAATGTAACAGCTAATATTACTATGCCAGCTTATATTGACCCTGAAAATGTTACAAAGACAGGTAATGTGACATTGACAACTGGCATAGGAACCAATACTGCTAGTAAGACAGTATTAATCGACTATGAGAAATATGGACAATTCCATAATTTATCAATTAAAGGTACGATTGATCAAATCGATAAAACAAATAATACGTATCGCCAAACAATTTATGTCAATCCAAGCGGAGATAACGTTGTGTTACCTGCCTTAACAGGTAATTTAATTCCTAATACAAAGAGTAATGCGTTAATAGATGCAAAAAACACTGATATTAAAGTTTATAGAGTCGATAATGCTAATGATTTATCTGAAAGTTATTATGTGAATCCTAGCGATTTTGAAGATGTAACTAATCAAGTTAGAATTTCATTTCCAAATGCTAATCAATACAAAGTAGAATTTCCTACGGACGATGACCAAATTACAACACCGTATATTGTAGTTGTTAATGGCCATATTGATCCTGCTAGTACAGGTGATTTAGCACTACGTTCGACATTTTATGGTTATGATTCTAATTTTATATGGAGATCTATGTCATGGGACAACGAAGTAGCATTTAATAACGGATCAGGCTCTGGTGACGGTATCGATAAACCAGTTGTTCCTGAACAACCTGATGAGCCTGGTGAAATTGAACCAATTCCAGAGGATTCAGATTCTGACCCAGGTTCAGATTCTGGCAGCGATTCTAATTCAGATAGCGGTTCAGATTCGGGTAGTGATTCTACATCAGATAGTGGTTCAGATTCAGCAAGCGATTCAGATTCAGCAAGTGATTCAGATTCAGCAAGTGATTCAGACTCAGCAAGTGATTCAGATTCAGCAAGTGATTCAGATTCAGCAAGTGATTCAGACTCAGCAAGTGATTCAGATTCAGCAAGTGATTCAGACTCAGCAAGTGATTCAGATTCAGCGAGCGATTCAGATTCAGCGAGTGATTCAGATTCAGACAGCGATTCAGACTCAGACAGTGACTCAGATTCCGATAGTGACTCAGACTCAGATAGCGACTCAGATTCCGATAGTGACTCCGACTCAGACAGCGATTCAGATTCAGATAGTGATTCAGATTCAGATAGCGATTCGGATTCAGATAGTGACTCAGATTCAGATAGCGACTCAGATTCAGATAGCGATTCAGATTCCGACAGTGACTCAGATTCCGACAGCGATTCAGATTCCGACAGTGACTCAGACTCAGACAGTGATTCGGATTCAGATAGCGATTCAGACTCAGACAGTGACTCGGATTCAGATAGCGATTCAGACTCAGACAGCGACTCGGATTCAGATAGCGATTCCGACTCAGACAGTGATTCAGACTCAGACAGCGATTCAGATTCCGACAGTGACTCAGACTCAGACAGCGATTCCGACTCAGACAGTGACTCGGATTCAGATAGCGATTCTGACTCAGATAGTGACTCCG
>NZ_JACVZO010000048.1:0-7900 GCF_017151845.1 Staphylococcus sp. EG-SA-17 | reverse complement strand
TTGCGTCCGACTTCCTTCAGATTCCACTTCACAATGGACACCCTTGTCTTTCGCTAACAGTTCCTACTACCAAGCCTGTAACGGACTTTCACCGTCAAGTTGTTGCCCATGCCAGGCGCACTAAAAAGACGCTTTCTATTTATTGCGATAGAAAGCGTCTTTTTATACTTGAGCAAGTCATATCATAACTTAACTCTAATAAATTACTTATTCAAATGTTTACTTTCATCTTTATACACAAAGTATTTGAAGTATTTTCCTTCAGTCTTCATGTTCTTATAAAAGTCAGCGATAATTGTTGCATTACTTTCTGCCCACTTAATATCAGTAGCATATTGATGTTCTCCTGGATTTTTTGGATTCCATCTCATACTATACAATGTATTTTGATCTGTGCTTGATAAGAAGTGCTTATGAATGAAATCAGCACCGCCTGAAATAGCTTTTTCAGGTGTATCCCAACCATGCTTTTTAGCATATTCTGCACCTGTTTTAATTGGGTCTTTATCAAGGGCTCCTACTCCATAGAAATTGTAGTATTTTTTGCCATCAATTTCGACTCCATTAGCTAATTCACTTTTAACTGCGCCAGTTTCTAATAATGCATGTGAAATTAAATAAACTTCGTTAACGTGCTTATCTTTAGCAGCTTTTAAGAAATCATCCGTATGTTTCAATAACGTTGGTCTATCTACTAACATACGTTTAATTCTATTTTTATCAATCCCTTGATACTTTGATAAATCTAAAAATTGATATTTTTGCTTTTCATTATCGATAAAAGTACCGCTATCCATTGCACTTTTAATTTCAGTTGCAGATGCATCTCTCCATGCATCATTCTTTTTATTTGATACCTGTTGACTCGTATAATTATTTATTTGTTTCTTTGCTGCATCGTTTAATGTAACATTTAACTTTTCAATCTTAATGTCGGATTTAACATGTTTGAAAAATATCTGATCGGATATCATTGAGAAAAATAAAAATGAGACAACAGCAAATATGACAACAAGTCCTATTATTCCAAAAATAGAACCTTTCTTGTGTTTATTCATATCCACACCTCTTAGGTCATTGTTGTTATACATTCAGTTTGACTACGATAATAAAGTTTAACATTATTAAAACCGTTTAACAATTTTATCTATGCATTGTTACATATTCATAAATAAACAGTAATGTAAATGAAACGTTTTAAACGATTTATCAACATTACTTTACGTTGATATACGAATCATAAATGTTTTATCTTTTTGTATAACCTTTGAAAACCTTTATATCAATAATCTTATTATTCACGTATTAAAAAACAAAAAATTCTCTTGTTCGTTTACTTAGTTTCTTTTTTATAATCCATCATAATAAAACTTGCTGCATTTGATCTATTTTTATAATAGTACTGATTTAAATCAATCGTACCTTCAATTTGACCATCACGATACATCATTTCATTAGTGAAATTATTTATCATCACGAAATCAGCGCGATCTCTTATAACATCTAAATCGTCGTTTCGTGCAAAAAAATGTTCTAAATTTAAATGTGCGTAATCCATTGTTACCTCCCGATTACAAATTTTGTTCTATCTACTATTTAGCAAAGTAATAATACATCATATCACATTAAATTAATTACTTATGTCTTATATTTAACACTTAATTTAGCGATTACGCAAATGAATGATTTTTCTAAATATTTTATTCTAACTTTATCCGGAAATATTTGTTATACGTATAACTTGGAGAATGACTACTTGAAATTTAATGACGTATACAACAAACACCACAAAATCATACACCATCTTTTAAAAAAATATAATATTAGCTATAATTATGATGAGTATTATCAACTACTCTTGATAAAAATGTGGCAATTGAGTCAGATATATAAACCCTCAAGCAAGCAATCTTTATCCTCTTTTTTATTCATGCGACTAAACTTTTACCTTATCGATCTATTCAGACAACAAAAACGTTTAAATGATATCATTTTATATGAAAATCATTCACCAATACTTACTGAACAGCCAATTTATTTTAATGAATTCAACTTAAATTTACAAGATGTTTGTGCCCTACTAAACCACAGGGAACGACAGTGGCTTATGCTTTATCTTGAAGGCTATAAGCAATATGAAATTGCTGATATTATGTCATTATCAACTTCAACAATTAAATTAATTAAGGCATCAGTTAAGCGTAAATGCCAACGTTTTTTTAAATAGATGCGACGTGTCGTGTTGATTAAAATGATTAATACTCTTGGAACGCTCAATAATATGCATTTCATTTTTGCGAACCATTTTATTATTAACTGATTGAAAAGGAGTACTATATTTGCAAGACATTTCTACAAAACACCTACTTTATATCCAAACCGCAACTTCGAACCATCTTGAGACAAAATGTGTCTTTCTGTACCATGAGTACAATCTCGAATTCCCTATTACTAAAGCCATTCCTTATTATGCTAAATTGCATTTTACATCAGCATCAATTTTAATCGATGCAGCAAAAAGCATACTCAACATTAACAAGCTGGTGCCTATTTACCTTAATCCGAAAACGATTCTTTTCCCAATAAAACAAAAGCGTGCACCGATACAAACATATATCAATGCACACTATGTAATTGGTATGACGGAAATGGGCAATTCAACTATGCTCCATTTCAAAAATGGCAAAACATTAGAAGTCGATGAACCCATGTCTCTTATTTCAAAAAAATGCCATGAAAGTTTAGCATTGAAGCATTTCATTGAAAATACTAATGACCATTAAATTTATGTTCTATCAGTTTCTTTGTAAAATATGATGTTGTGATTTTTATTAAATAGATACTAACTAACATTAATAAAATCGCCCCAATGATTGTTAAAATAACAACCGTTGTCGACAATTCTACTTTAGGATTAACGAAAAATTGCACACCAGATAGACTTGTAATTAATCCGAATAAAAACAAACCTAATAAAGCAACGTATGCAAACATCATCACTACTAATGTTACAAAGATGCTATAACTTTTAGTTTCTTTACTACGAAATACATTTTCTCTTAAGTACGCATTAGCAAAGGTGATTGGCTTATTAAAGTTCACATTGTCCTTGTCAGTAATACTAGACAACCGTTGATCTAATGCATGTTTTTCCTTTTTGTTCAAAAACCATAATTGCTTTTTAACCTTTTTATCGAACGATGCTTTATTCATAATTAAGGATTTCTCTCCTTTTTCATATTGACGCTATTTTATACATGATTGCCAATGAACATTGTATTTTATATATTTTACAGAAATACATGCATCAAATCTACAAAAATTAACTTTGCAATTTTATTTTTAGTAATTTGACACTGTATAATTGACACCATTTATATTGCAAACAAATGTTTTTAGTTAAGTGTAATGATGCGCCTTTAATCATATCTAAGTTTCTCATATAATGAAAATGAACATACCAATGAAATGCTTTAATATTCATTTTATAGATGATAGAAAGGATTAAATATGCAGAAATTCAAGGATTTGTTTTATGATGATTTATCAGTTGCACGTGGAAATTATTTTCTAACTTTATTATACGCATTCTTGATTACTATTATTCTACTAATTGGCTTCGTTGTCAGTGATACACACATACTTTATGGCATGTTTATAGTGCTCATCGGTATCGTGTTATTACGGTTATTCAAAATTAATTTACTCTCATTTAAAAAATTAACAATGTCACAAGTGATTTATATCATCGGTGGTGCATTGCTAATTTATGGGTTAGATCATCTTTATTTACATTTTCATGACGTACCTACAAATGAACAAGAATTAGATCGAGAATTACAACATACGCCTTTGTATATGTCTATTGTCACAATTGCTATTATCCCTGCCATTGTAGAAGAAATCGTTTTTCGAGGCATGATAATAAGAGTTGTATTTAGAAAGCATTTATTTATTGGATTAGTTGTGTCTAGTCTAGTGTTTGCATCATTGCATGAATCGGATACTTGGATTGGGTACTTACCTTATTTATATTCTGGAGTGATTTTTGGCCTAATATATTTAAAAACAAAGCGATTAGAAGTCGTTATTTTAATCCACTTTATAAATAACCTATCCTCATTACTCATTCTGATATGGGGATAATACTAGTTGATATAATACACAATGATTGCCCCTCAACATGTAATTCACAAAACGATATGCAATACAAATTAATGATATGCAAGCTTTTAAAACAATAAAAAATCTTGTATAATTAACTTAATTTTCATAAAAATTAAACGTCAAACTTTATTTTAGGAGAATTAATATGTTTTCGAGGAATAACAATATTTTTGTTGATGATTTGTCTGTAACAAAGGACAATTATTTAATTGCAGTTTTAAAAATGTTGGTCATTTTTTTAGTAATTAATTATGGAACAGACGTCAGTTATGACCATGAGTATGTTGGGCTATTTATTATATTACTAGGTGTTGTACTTCTTAAAGTTTTAAATATCAATTTATTATCTTTCAAAAAATTAAAATTCACTCATATGCTTTATATTATATTTGGGTTTTTGTTGATGTATGGATTAGATTACTTATATGATATGTTCGCACCGCCTACATTAAATGAAATATTGCTAGATGAAGAGTCTGAAGATGCACCTTACCACATAGCTCTGCTTAGTACTGCTATCATTCCACCAATTACAGAAGAAATCATCTGTCGTGGATTGATTATACGAATTTTATTCAGAAATCATCTTTTCTTAGGTTTTATTGTTTCAACTGTATTCTTCACGCTAATACATGAATCAGACACGCTGATTGGTTATCTTCCGTATTTTTATTCAGGTTTAATTTTTGGCTATACTTACTTAAAAACAAAACGATTAGAGGTACCGATTTTAATACATTTTATCAATAACCTCTTAGCCATGTAACAGTAAAATCATTAATTATTTTGATATTTACATGATGACACCAAAGCTTTTACAAAGTATTAATAGGTGCCTTTCCAAATGTTATTGCATATTTACGTTCTGTAATTATATCAAAACAACAAAACATATTAAGTTTAGCTATGAAAAAAATCTATGACGATAGATTTTTTCATAGCTATTTATTATAGTTATTGAGCCTATCCCAGACTCTCTATACTGTTATATTAGCAGTCATTGACTGAATGATAATACGCTTTTCAATTATAGGGGCCCCAACACAGAGAATTTCGAAAAGAAATTCTACAGGCAATGAAATACATATTAGTTTAAAATTGACTCCAATATGAAAAACCCCCATAAGCACAATGCCTATGAGGGTTTAAATATATTTATATATTATAGAATAGAAAGACCTGAAGATTGAATATCTTTCGCAAAGCCTTTAACTGTATCTACTGATAATTCGTTAATATCGCGACCTAAGTTTGTATTCACTTTTTTCACAACATCTGCAGGGCATGTAATAATATCTGCACCAATTTCATCAGCTTGAATCACATTGAATAATTCGCGGCAACTTGCCCATAATAATTTAACGCCGTCTTTACTATGCGTAACTTTTACAGCCTCTTTCATTAATGGTAATGGATCTACGCCTGTATCTGCAATACGTCCTGCAAATACTGAAACATATGTTGGCACACCTTCAGTTACTGCTTCAGTTATTTCTTTAACTTGTTCAATAGTGTAAACAGCCGTAACGTTTAATCTCACATTGTCAGCTGAAAGTTTTTTAATTAAAGGAATCGTTGATTCACCTTTTGTATTTACAATGGGAATTTTAACAAATACATTTTCGCCATATTGTTTTAAAATTGCTGCTTCTTTTTCCATAGTTTCTAAATCGTCTGCAAATACTTCAAATGAAATTGAAGCATCTGGAATTTCTTTTACAGCTTCTTCAGCAAAAGCTTTGTAATCTGTTACGCCCGCTTTCGCCATTAAACTAGGATTTGTTGTAAAACCATCCACTTGTTTGTTTTTATAAGCTGCTTTCATTTCTTCAATATCTGCACCATCCGCAAATACTTCTACATTTAGTTTAGCCATATAATATAGCCTCCTTGATTCTTATTAAAATTTTAACAACATCTGCATGTCTTTTTCTTACAACCATTTGTAAAAAATGATTTTTATTTCTTTGTTATATAAAACATTTATATCACGCTTTTATAATATATAGCTAATTTTTTGCCTAGATTTCTTAAAAAAGACTTTAGCAACATTGTGTCAACATGGTAATTAAACTATTGTTTTATGATTGTTTATGATACGATATGTAAATGATAACCATCCAGGAGGTCTAGCATGTCTCGTTCAAAAAAATACTTTTACTTATCTAGCTTAATGATTATTTTAAGCTTTTTCTTTAATACAAATAACGTTTTCCTAAGTGGGCTTTTTAATTCTTTTATTAAATTAATACTTTTCTGCAGTGTTATTAACTCAATTATACTAATATTGTCTATAATTTTTGCAGATCGTTCAATTAAATCACTAAAGCCTGATGCGGATTGGATTAGAATTGCGAGTAAAAGTTTGCCTTGGATTATTCTAATCGTTATTTTAGTACATATCTTTTCGATTGTTCACACATTCGGTTTTATTTAAAAAAGATAAAATGTCAATGTAGCCTTAATACAAAACAATACAATGCATCATGCTATAATGAGTAAATCAATTTGATGATGTTGTTGCGTTTAAAAAATATTAGATTTTCGAAATCATAACTATGCATCTAATCGCTATAGTTATACAACAAGATATAACATATAATGAGGTTTGATAATGCATCGACAATTTTTGTCGTCGCGTTGCCAAAACCTCTTTTTTAAATTCAAACTACTTCTTTTCGAGGTGAACCAAATGCAATATGTATATATTTTTATCGGTGGTGCTTTAGGCGCTTTATTACGTTACCTCATTTCTTTTCTGAATACTGACGGAGGTTTTCCAATCGGAACACTGATAGCCAATTTGACTGGTGCCTTTGTAATGGGATTGCTAACAGCCTTAACAATTGCATTTTTTTCAAACCATCCGACCCTAAAAAAAGCTATTACGACTGGTTTTCTTGGTGCATTAACGACTTTTTCAACATTTCAATTAGAATTAATACATATGTTTGATCATCAACAATTTATAACTTTACTACTATATGCTATAACAAGTTATGTCTTTGGTATTTTGTTATGTTACGTCGGTATAAAACTAGGTGGTGGTTTATCATGATATCAATCATTTTAGTCATGATTGGCGGCGGTTTGGGTGCAATTGCTAGAAGTGCCGTTACTGATTATTTTAATCATAAATTTACTTCCAAGTTACCTATCGCAACATTGATAGTAAATCTTGTTGGTAGTTTTTTAATTGGATTAACTATAGGCTTATCAATTTCAATCTCATGGTTCCCTGCGTTCTTTGTTACCGGTTTTTTAGGTGGCTTAACAACTTTCTCAACGTTAGCCAAGGAACTTACACTAATGATGATGCCAAAATTTAATATTAACCTTTTTCTCAATTATTCACTTTTACAATTCATCATTGGATTTATAGCTTGTTATATTGGCTATCATATTTAAAAATAAAATGCTTCATTCAGCAAATAGGCAAATTACGACACCTTCCTGAACGAAGCATTTTTTTATTTTCATGCAAATTTTTTAGCACCATAAAATGCCTACCAAATTTCAATAATCTTTGTTACCGTTTAAATAATGTGAATGTCAATAAATTCTCCAAACTAGTCGAAAATAAAACAGGCTGGGACATAAATCCCTAAAAAAACAGCAGTAAGATAATTTTCAATTAGAAAATATCTTACTGCTGTTCTCTATTTATACAATACTTCGTATTGAATGGCTTCGCTTTCCTAGGGTGCCGTCTCAGCCTCGGTCTTCGACTGGC
>NZ_JACVZO010000047.1:0-8413 GCF_017151845.1 Staphylococcus sp. EG-SA-17 | reverse complement strand
TGTTTTGAATGAACAAGTATCGTCATATTCCCCGAAGGATTATACTTAGAAAATTCTATAACCTGCCGATTCATACGACACTCCTTTAGATGTATTTTTAGGGAGTGGGACAGAAATGATATTTTCGTAAAATTTATTTCGTCGTCCCACCCCGGCAAGGTTGACTAGAATTGAAAAAAGCTTGTTACAAGCGCATTTTCGTTCAGTCAACTACTGCCATTATAACTTTGTAGAGCATAGAACATTGATTTATGTCTCAGGCTCTTATGCAGTTGGTGCGAAGCAAGCAACTGTATTCCTCTATAACTGTAATTTTTTAGAAGGTGAACCTAATAGTTTCCCATCTATTAGGTAAGTCATGCTAACCCGCAAAGTGGAAAGCATGACTTAGTAATCGGTTGTTGCATCAACATGCAACCGTAAACCTTATTTAAAGTTGCTTCTTGTGGCTCTACAAGCGAATGCAGTTGTCCGTTAACTACATTCACTTAGATGCTTTTACTGTTTTCACCTCAACTAAAACTTCAAAAAAGTTGCAGAAAACAAATCGTAACTATTACGATTTGATTATATACTATATTAGTTGAGAATCATTGTCAATAAAGGTTGTAAATGAATGCTCATTTATATTTTGATAATCCTTCCATAAACATCGTATTCTCAGCACATTCAAGTCTTTTTGAAAATTTTTATCAATAATTGAGTAGAAGTTTCGTTCTCGTCAGTTCAAAATTTTACGTAAGTTGTCTCTGCGTATTGCTTTAGTGAGAATAACCCACACTTGTGGAAACGTCCTTTTGCTAATCTACAATGGATACCCTTGTCTTTCGCTAACATTTCCTATTACCAATCCTGTAACGGATTTTCATCGTCAAGTTGTTGCCCATACAATACGCACCAAAAAAAGCTTTGTACAATTTCGTACAAAGCTTTAAAAATTTAAATAAAAATATCATTGTTTTAATGAACTAGCCATATCAGATTTTATTTCGTTTGCTAATACTTGTAATTCAGGGAAATAATTATTAGCAAAGCCAATTATTATTTTATTTTTTACAAACGTGTTAATCTCTCGATCTTCTGGAATCGTATTTTCTATTAAATTCAAAAGTTCACTATGACTTATGTTCTCTATACTTACTGTATTTAAATATTTTAAAATCGCAAGATACAATTCATCAAATACTTCATGTTCAAAATCAAAGTCCAATAATAATAAACTAACGGAATTAGTTTCTAACTGATTATCTCCAATTTTATCTGCAATCTCTCTTATAGCTTGATATAGCAATCTAAAACTTTCTTTTTCTTTTAACATAAAATTCTCCTTAATTTATTAGAATAGACAAAATACAGCTTATTTTAAAGATACTCCAAAAGTTTGAACTCGAGATTCTGATAAATTAGATGCACGACCTACAATACGTTAAAACAAGCTTTAAGCAATACACTTCAAATGAACAATATGTGATTTTCAAAGATTAATTAATCTCCGATTTAAATGTCTGTCATTGCGACAATATGCATACATTGCCTACTTCAT
Source organism: Staphylococcus sp. EG-SA-17 (assembly GCF_017151845.1). Classification (NCBI taxonomy): domain Bacteria; kingdom Bacillati; phylum Bacillota; class Bacilli; order Caryophanales; family Staphylococcaceae; genus Staphylococcus; species Staphylococcus sp. EG-SA-17. The sequence continues at coordinate 6,870 of NZ_JACVZO010000047.1, read as the reverse complement.
GCCAAATTATTTTCCACTGGATATCGATTTTAAAACAATTATTCCAATGTCCGCTTCCACGAATCATCACTCAACATCTCGCCAGGCCATGTGTAAGCCATAACACCACCGTCAATGCGAATTGTTTCACCAGTAATAAATGAACTGTCATCAGATGCTAAAAAGACAACGAGCTTGCCTACTTCTTCTGGTTTACCTAAACGTCCCAGCGGAGTCATCCATTTTTGATTTTCTCTAAATGTTTTACCTGCATCATCCTCACTCGTACCTGTCAGTTTATCTACTAACGGGGTTTCAATTGTACCTGGTGCAATTGCATTGGATCGAATGCCATCACGACCATACTCAATTGCGATTGATTTTGTAAAATTAATCACTGCGCCTTTCGCAGCATTATATCCTGAGCGATACAAATCTGCTGCCTGTCCTGAAAATGAAGACGTATTAACAATAGAGCCACCTTGATTCATCATTAAAGGTAACATCATTTTCGTCATTAAAAATGTCCCACGCATATCTACATTCATAATCTTGTCATACACATCTATTGGATACTCATGAATTCTACCAGACGCATCATCCACACCGGCATTATTAAACAACACATCGATTCTTCCAAACTGTTCCTTTATGTCAGACACAAAGTCTACCACTTGTTGTTCATCTGAAATATCCACATTATACGCCTTCGCATTGTCACCATTACTTTTAATTTTATCGACAGTCTCCGATACCGCTTCAGCTATGTCTACCGCCAATACATACGCACCTTCTTGAGCTAAAGCGATTGCAGAAGCTTGTCCGATACCTGTACTTGCTCCTGTTACGACTGCAACTTTATTTTCCAAACGTTTCATTCAGTCACTCCTATACAACATATCTTAAACTTACAGTCCTTATTTTCCACTGTTCAATGCTTCATAAACCTAATAGATAAGTCTCCAGGCAGTCTTAGCTACTCTCTGCTATACAATTTCTATTGAATAACTCAAAATATTTAACAATATTAGTCTTTTCATTTTCTGAAAATTGTTACTTTTGAGAGTATTTTTTGTTACACTTTAAATATTTAACAAAGGGGGGAATCATTGATGACATCAAAACATCAACAAAAGGGGTCTATCGTCAATCGTTTCTTGAATAGTGTTGAAAAAATTGGAAATAAATTGCCAGATCCTAGCGTCTTATTCTTTTTAATGTGTATAGGCTTAGCCATTATGACGTGGGTTATCTCATTATTTAATGTATCTGTTAAGCATCCAGGTACACATCAAACCATTTATATTAAAAATATAATTAGCCATGATGGATTTACGATGATAATGAATGATACGATTAAAAATTTCTCAGAGTTCCCAGCATTAGGCTTAGTACTAGCAGTGATGATTGGTATTGGTGTTGCAGAGAAAACAGGATACTTCGACAAGTTAATGATTTCTGTTGTGAATCGCGCACCACGATTTTTAATTTTACCGACTATTATATTAATTGGTATTTTAGGTAGTACAGCCGGCGATGCTGCGACAATTATCTTGCCGCCGCTTGCAGCAATGCTTTTTATTAAAATTGGCTATCACCCTATTGCTGGTTTAACGATGGCATATGCTTCCGCTGTTGGAGGATTTGCAGCAAATATAGTTGTTGGTATGCAAGATGCTTTGGTCTATTCATTTACAGAACCGGCAACACGTATCGTTTCAGATTCTATTAAAACAAACGTTGCTATGAACTGGTACTTTATCGCAGCGAGTGTCGTTGTATTACTTCCTACGATATTGCTAGTTACAACTAAGCTCATTATTCCTAGATTAGGAAAATATGATGACAGTTTAATGCATGATGACCATGAAGAAACATCTTCACATATTACTGACAAAGAAGCACATGCTTTAAAATGGGCAAATATCAGTTTCATAGTCACAATTATTTTATTAATTATTACAGCCATTCCTGAACATAGCTTTTTAAGAAATGCTAAAACAGGCAGCTTACTAGACGATGCGCCATTAATTAACGGTGTCGGATTAATTATTCTTGTCGTATTTTTAGTACCTGGATTAGTTTATGGGATTTTAAGCAAAGAAATTAAAAATACAAAAGACTTAGGTAAAATGTTCGGCGATGCTGTAGGATCAATGGGAACATTTATCGTTATTGTGTTTTTTGCAGCACAGCTACTTGCGTATTTAAAGTGGAGTAATTTAGGAATTATCGCTGCTGTTAAAGGTGCCAAATTATTAGAACATCAAAACGGTATTGTATTGATACTAGGTATTATCGTACTGAGTGCAATGGTCAACATGTTAATCGGAAGCGCATCGGCTAAATGGGGTATTTTAGGACCGATATTCGTACCAATGTTAATCCTTATCGGCTTTCATCCCGCATTCACACAAGTCATTTACCGTGTAGGAGATTCAATTACCAATCCAATTACACCGATGATGCCGTACTTACCTTTATTATTAACTTATGCACAAAAATACGATAAACGCATGAAACTCGGAGCCTTACTTTCTAGTTTAATGCCGTATTCAATCGCACTAAGTATTGTGTGGACAGTATTTGTCATTATTTGGTTCCTATTAGGTATCCCTGTTGGACCAGGTGGACCGATATTCGTTAAATAACAGTATTCAAAGGGATAAATTAAAATGCCACTATACAAGATTTGACCTGTATAGTGGCATGATTTGTTATGATATAGCGCTCGAGATGAAACTCTGTATTTATATGAACAATTATAGTTTATCACTAATAATATTTAGTCTGTTCCAACCGTTAATTTGGTTTACAACAAAGACAAGATCAATAATTTGTTCTTCATCATAAAATGATTTTAGCCGGTCAATAATTTCAAACTTCTTAAAGTCTTTGATTGAATTTAACATTTCTGCAAATTCAAGCGTCACTTTTTCTTGATCAGTAAATAAATCTAAATGTCTAAAACTCAAGACTTCATCAATTTTCATTTGTGTTACACCCAATTCCTTTAATTCTTTTTTATGGATATCAACACAATAATGACAACCGTTAATTTTAGAAATTAATAACTTAATCAATGCACTAAGTTCATCATTAACGGGTGATTGATGAATAAACTTTTCACCTTGGCTCATTACAGACATTAACTCTCCATTTTGTTTCTTGTAATTATACGGCATTTGCAATCTCTCCTTTACATTGTTTAATACCAATCCAGTGATACTACACTTCGAACAATATTGGATAGAATTTGAAATTCTGTATAACATCTTGTCAATCTATGCTTTAGTTAAAACATTTAGCGCTTATATTTAAAAAATATATAAAATATGAAAACAGATTGAAAGGATATTATACCTTGCTCTACCCTTTTTTATAAAAAATCACACACATTTGAGAAAATTTGATAATGTCAATAAATCACGCCATCGCCATTGTTATTAGGTATATATTGTTCTTATAATGGCCAAACTATTATTCCATTTACATTAATGGGGTTCGCTTGTGTTAATGTACTGTAAAAAACTGGGGAAGTATTGGTGATGATGAAGTGATTTATATTAATTGCGAAACACCTTCGATAGCAAACGATATTAAACATGTACAAATCAAGCTAAATATTACGTGAAAATCACTGTTTAGTGTTTTTCTTTTTGTTTATTTCTTCTTTAATTTTTTCAGGAGATTTTAAATTTTCAGCGTTCTTTAATTTTCCTAAGACTTCATTACTTCCTGTCAATCCTCCAGTGAATTGATAGTTTTCTTCAGGTGACCCATATGCAACAAAATCAGCTTCTTTATTTTCATTGATGTAACCTTCAATTACTGCATCGCCCATAGGTCCTCTTTTTAAACTTGTGAAATGTACAGATTTGATGGTATTGGGTTCTTTGGTATTATGCTTGAGATAAAGTGTAATGCGCTCTTGTTGTCCTTTGTAATAAATTTCTTTTTGTTTTTCTTTTTCGTCATATTTCATTTTTAAATAAATGACGGATGCAACTATACATATACATAAAATGACACCAATAATTATAAAACCATGTTTTTTGGACATTAAAGCAACTCCTAACTTTAGTGACTCTTCTTTTTATTTAGTTCTTTTTTTATACCATCTGGTGATTTTAATTGATGCGCTGGTTTTAGTAACTCACTTAATCTTTCACTTTTAATTAAATCACCTACAAATTGAAAGTTATTTTCAGGTGATGCATAGGCAACAAAATCATCTTTTTTGTTTTCATTTATGTAACCTTCAATCACAGCACTTCCCATAGGACTTGTTTCCAATTTTGTGAAATGCACAGATTTAATCGTGTTCGGTTCTTTAGTGTTATGCTTGAGATAAAGTGTAATGCGCGCTTGTTGTTCTTTATAGTATATTGATTTTTGTTTTTCTTTTTCGTCATATTTCATTTTAAAATAGATACTTGCAACACTAATTAATATGATTAACATAATACTAGTTAATATTAAAATTTTCTTTTTCGACATCTATCACCAGCTCCTAAAATGTGGTGGGATTTTATACAGTTTACATATTTATGATACTACAAAACACACTCTTACAAAGAAAATCTATAATTTTAATCTAGGTCAAGGAAAAGCAGCCAAAAGTGTTCATTTAAGATCATCGGAATATTGCGGTTATGAAGTGGTTAACAGATAAATACAGTGAAAATTGTACTAAAAATTCAACTTTTCATTTTTATGTGTAAGTATGATTAACTTGAAAGCAAAATTAAAACGACCGCATTGTTTTAGCGGTCGTTCTTTTTAGAATCTAGTTCTTTTTTTATATCATCAGGCGTTTTGGTTTGATGTGCTGGTTTTAATAATGTGCTTAAATTTTTACTTTTGATTAAACTTCCACCAAATTGATAATTATGTTCTGGAGACCCATATGCAACAAAATTATCTTCTTTATTTTCATTGATGTAACCTTCAATTACGGCATCGCCCATAGGTCCTGTCTTTAAACTTGTGAAATGCACAGATTTGATCGTGTTCGGTTCTTTAGTGTTATGCTTGAGATAGAGTGTAATACGCTCTTGTTGTTCTTTATAATAAATTGATTTTTGCTTTTCTTTTTCGTCATATTTCACTTTTAAATAAATGACTGTAGCAACTATACATATACATAAAATAACACCAATAATTATAAAAACATGTTTTTTGGTCATTAAAGCAACTCCTAGAATATGGTAGGAAATGAAAAAGTTTTTATAGTTCTGTAATTATGAACATTATAGATTATAAATCATAACACTAATATAGTCGCCTTCACTCACTTGATTGTTAAAATCACCAATTACTGAGAATTGTACAAGGAATAATTGTCTATCATGCCCTTATATCATTATTGCCTTACTAATATTAACAAAACCGATAGCTATTACATTAAATGCCTATATCCCAGACCTCAAACACCTTTTTATACAGGACGCACTGTAATTTCATTCACGTTAACGTGCTTTGGTTGTGTTAATGCATATAATACTGCTTCTGCAATATCTTGTGGTTCAAGTTTTTTACGATCTGTTGGATTGTATGCGGCAGTTATTGCTGTATCTACCATTCCTGGAGAAATGCTTGTTACTTTAACACCTGTCTTTGCCAACTCTTTTTCTAATCCTTGAGTAATAGTGTGAACTGCTGCTTTCGTCGCACTATAAATCGTACTGCTTTTCGTTACTTCAAAGCCAGAAATAGATGCAATGTTAATAAGATGACCACTTGATTGTTCTAACATAGTTGGTAATGCAGCCTGTGCCGTATATAAAGTGCCTTTGATATTCACATCAATCATACTATCCCACTCATCTACTTGATAATCAGTAATCTTAGACGATAACATTTGTCCCGCACTATTGATAACAATATCCAAACCACCGAATGTTTGTTGTGCAATTTTTATCAATTCATCGACTTCTTCTTTTTTCGTTACATCTGTTGGCACTACCTTCACACTATCTTGAGCTAATTGATTCGCCACATTTTGTAGTTTATCTTTATTTCTACCGGCTAAGATGACTTTCACACCCTCTTCATGTAGTAATGTTGCAATTGCTTCTCCAATACCACTACCTGCACCTGTAACTACTGCTACTTTATCTGTTAATACTGTCATAATGATCGACTCCTTTGATTCTTTTTATTTTTTCAGGGTAAATCATAAATACATATTACTTTTAAAAAGCGTATCACAATTCATATAACGGTCATAATAACTCGCTTCATTTTCATAGATAAATTACATTACAAGCCATTCGAAATATACAATTAATCGTTGCTTATATTTTTTATTTTTAAAAATGTTGAAAAATCGTCACTTCTTTATTGTAAAAACATTATATTAGTACTAAAGTTAATACTGTGATTTATCATTCGATTGAATGATTAGAGGGAGGAATAAAACGTGACATATCATGAGCGTGTTTTAGCATTAAGAGCAGAAAGTAAAAGAACCGCATTTGATTTTCGATTCGAAGATTTATTTAGCAAAGAAGAATGGCTAAGTATGTCGCTTGCAGAAAGACAAAAAGCTGAAAAAGCATTTCGACACGAAGTTAAAAATATGGACGATGTAAGAATGCCCTTCTCAAGTGTCCATGACGCCCAAGTAAAATTATATAATGTTGTATATTCTTATAACGGCATTAAACGTAATTTTAAACAAGTTGAAAATGAAGGATTCTAATATCATTTCGTTTATATATAGCAGACATGATAGAATTTTATATGTAAATCTTGTAGGTTGTAAATGTCAATATAAAAATGTACATAAATGATTGTATAAGAATGTACAAAATTGTTTGCTAAGTAATTTCCTTCTTAGGTGAATGATCTTTTAATCTATACGATTTGCCTTTGATTTTAACTACA
>NZ_JACVZO010000046.1:0-9313 GCF_017151845.1 Staphylococcus sp. EG-SA-17 | reverse complement strand
AGTCATAGTATTTATAACCATCACGTAATTGATAAATGCCACGCGGATCTGTTATTGCGTCATTTTTAGGAACAAATTGTATTTTTAAATGACTAACATTTTCAGGTACTTTAAATAAGCGCCAAATCGGACCATAAGCGACTACTTTTTCACCAATAACTGCATCATTATCAGCATTTTTAATGACTAAATTTGTCATACCTTGATAGTTTTTAGTAGTCATTGTATTAAATTCAAAGATTAATTCAGAATTCGGATTTACTGTTAATGTTTTCTCGATACCATTAAAATCGCCATGGTCATTTACATCATTACCTCTAATACGACCTAACGCAATTACATTGCCTTGTGCTTGATAGTTCTTAGCATCTCCTGAATCAAACATACTCGTTCTTACCATCGCATGACTAAATACCCCTACTTTACCACCATTAATTAATGTAAAACCTGGTAAATTATCAACGACGGTTACTGTTGGCACAGAGCGGTTCGTACTTGGTCTAATACCGTTATCATCAAATGACAGCACTTCGTTAGGTGCATTTTGTCCTATATTATTGGCATTGGGATCAGTTGTTGGCGTGTATGGCGCTGTAATTGCAACTGGTGCACTACCGTTTCCTGCCGCTGGGTCTGCTGGTGTAGCCGTTGGATCTGCTGGTGTTGCATTAGGATCTGCTGGCGCAGCACGTCTGCTTCTTTTTTTCGGTCTATTAGATGCTTCTTCAGCAATCGCAACTAACTCTGGCTTATCTGAAGAATGACGAACATCTTCTTGAATTTCTTTTAAAGTCAGATGACGCGCTGAATCATTGTTATCTGTATTATTAGGCACGTTTAATGTATTGTTATTTGATGATAAATTATTATTTGTATTCGCCGCTGACTCAGTTGCTGTTGACTTAGCATCAGAATGATTATTGTTTGATGCAGATGACGTACTAGGCTGTACTGGCATTGGCACAACTTGATTTGACTCACCAACGTTATGATGATTAGCCAAAGCTTGGTTTGTTGATGCATTTGCCGTCGTATGTTGATTAGGTGTATTTTGCGAACTATTTGTAATATCTCTACTAGTATCGACATTTGTATTATGTGAGTTTCCAGGTAATGCTTGATTTGACTCACCTTGAACATTTTGATCCGTAGTTAAGGCTTGTGCACCATTTGGGTTTGAAAGTAATAAAACTGTTCCGATTAAAGTAGAGAATATGCCTACTTTATACTTCCTAATACTATATTTATTTTTCTTTAACAAATTCATTTCATTTTCCTCCTGGTTGTCTGTTCTCTGCTGTGTTGTTAAGAATTATGCTAAAAATATACGCTCCCTCATATTATGTTTATAGCTATATTATTTTGTACAATATTTTAAGTTCACTCAATTTTATCATCATCATTTTATAAAATAAAGTTTTATTTTATTACAATTTAGTTTCCGTTTTGTAATTAAAATCTTAATAAAACATAACAAGAACGCTTTAGAATGTTTTGTAACAGAAAGTAATTCATACCAAAAAACACCAAGCAACCGAAACGTTACTTGGTGTCATTACAAATGTAATATTATTTTAAATTATGTCACTACTTTAAATACTTTTTATTTCCAAACCTTCATCGCCCCATGCGTGCATGCCGCCTTCGACATTTACGGCATCAATGCCATTTGCCTCTAAATATTCTACAACTTTAGCGCTTCGAACTCCACCAGCACATACAATATAATATATTTCATTTTTATTAAATGAATTTAAATTATCCGGAATGGTATCCATTGGAATCAACTTTGCATTAGGAATATATCCCATTGCTGTTTCTTCGTCAGTACGAACATCAACAATTTGAACTGGTTTAGATTCTAAAAGTTTGTTTTTTAATTCATCTGTAGTAATTGACTTCATTTCAAAGTCCTCCTTAAAACATTATTTAGCTACAATATTGACTAATTTTTGAGGAACAGCGATGACTTTCATGATGTCTTTACCTTCAATACTCGCTTTAACATTGTCATTAGATAAGGCAATTTCTTGCATTTCTTCTTTTGATGTATCTTTAGCAATTTTAATTTTAGCTCTCAATTTACCATTTACTTGAACAACGATTTCTACTTCATCATCTACAAGTAGTGCTTCGTCAAAAGTTGGCCAAGGTTGGTACGTAATAGACTCTTCATGTCCTAATTTTGACCATAATTCTTCACCGATATGTGGTGCAATAGGTGCTAACATTTTAACGAAGCCTTCAATGTAAGGTTTATAAACTTCATCAACTTTATAACACTCATTAATAAATACCATTAATTGACTAATAGCAGTATTAAATCCTAATGTTTCAAAGTCTTCTGTTACCTTTTTAACAGTTTGGTTATAAACTTTATCTAAAGATTTATTATTTGTAGTTACAATTTTTGAACTCAATGTTCCATCTTCATTTACCATTAAACGCCATACGCGATCTAAGAATCGACGAGACCCATCTAATCCTTTTTCACTCCATGCAATTGCAGCATCTAAAGGTCCCATAAACATTTCGTAAAGACGTAAAGTATCTGCACCATGAGACTGTACTATATCATCAGGATTGATTACATTTCCTTTAGATTTACTCATCTTCTCATTACCTTCTCCTAAAATCATACCTTGGTTAAATAATTTTTGGAAAGGTTCTTTAGTAGGTACGATACCCAAATCATAAAGGACTTTATGCCAAAATCTTGCATATAATAAGTGAAGAACCGCATGTTCTACTCCACCGATATATAAATCAACAGGTAACCAATGTTTTAATTTTTCAGGATCTGCTAACATATTTTCATTTTTAGGATCGATGTAACGTAAATAATACCAACAACTACCTGCCCATTGTGGCATTGTATTTGTTTCACGACGTCCTTTCATACCTGTTTTTTCATCTACAACATTTACAAATGAATCAATATTAGCTAGTGGAGACTCACCAGTCCCTGATGGCTTGATTTCATCTGTTTCAGGTAACAACAATGGTAGCTCTTCTTCAGGAACAGTTGTCATTGTTCCATCTTCCCAATGAATGACAGGAATTGGTTCGCCCCAATAACGCTGACGACTGAATAACCAATCTCTTAATTTGTAATTAACTTTCTTTTCGCCAGCACCTTTTTGCTCTAATAATTGAATAGCTTTAGTAATTGCCGCTTCATTTTCTAAACCATCAAGTTCACCAGAATTAATATGTTTACCTTCACCAGTGTATGCTGCTTCTTCAACATTTCCACCTTCGATGACTTCAATGATTGGCAAATCAAACTTTTTAGCAAATTCATAATCTCTGTCATCATGCGCTGGTACTGCCATAATTGCTCCAGTACCATATGTTGATAATACATAATCAGCAATCCAAATTTGTACTTTTTCACCAGATAAAGGATTAATTGCATATGCACCAGTAAACACACCTGATTTATCTTTTGCTAAATCTGTACGTTCTAAATCTGACTTTTTAGAAGCTTCTGTTTGATAAGCTTTTACTTTTTCTTTATATTCATCAGTAGTAATTGAATTAACTAATGCATGTTCAGGACTTAAGACTAAGAATGATGCACCATAGATTGTATCTGGTCTAGTCGTAAATACTTCTACTTTTCCTTCCGTATTATCTACATCAAATGAAACTTTGGCCCCTTCAGAACGTCCAATCCAATTGCGCTGCATATCTTTTAAAGACTCAGGCCAATCTAAATCATCTAAATCTGCTAATAATTGATCTGCATATTCTGTGATTTTAAGTACCCATTGTTTCATCGGCTTACGATAAACTGGATGTCCACCACGTTCAGAGACACCATCAATCACTTCTTCGTTAGATAAAACAGTGCCTAATGCTGGACACCAGTTAACTGCAACTTCATCAACGTATGCTAAACCTTTGTTATATAACTGTATGAAAATCCACTGTGTCCATTTATAGTATTCTGGATCTGTTGTATTAACTTCACGATCCCAATCATAACTGAACCCTAATTCTTTAATTTGTCGTTTAAAAGTTTGGATATTTTTCTTTGTAAATTCACGTGGGTCGTTGCCAGTGTCTAAAGCATATTGCTCTGCTGGTAATCCGAATGCATCCCACCCCATCGGATGTAATACATTATATCCTTGCATTCTTTTATATCTTGAAATGATATCTGTTGCTGTATAGCCCTCAGGATGTCCAACATGTAAACCAGCACCTGATGGATATGGAAACATGTCTAAAGCATAAAATTTCTTTTGACCTAAGTTATCATTTGTTTTAAATGTTTTATTTTCGTCCCAATAGTCTTGCCATTTCTTTTCAATTTGATTGTGGTTGTAATTCAACACATTTCCTCCTATTCAATAAAAAAGACACCTCTAACTATTCTATTTACATAGGGACGACATTTGCCGCGTTACCACCCTATTTCACAAAAATTGTGCACTCATTTTAATAGTAAGAGATGTCATTCATTCAATTTAAAATTAATACGATTTACATTTAGTCCTTAACACTAGCTCTCAGCATCACTAGCTTTCTGTAGAAAAGCTCCAAACGAAATTAAATTATACAAATTAATATTATGTTATAACGACATTTATTTCAAGTCTATAACGTTAATTCTATTTACTCATTATGCATCTATTTTTTTAGGTTGCGTATTATTCTCCTTGAAAACCATTAATAATATTAATGCAAATACAAGTAGTAGCATCATACCGATAAACATCATGCGCATATTAAACGCATCAACTAATACACCACCAAGAAATGGACCAAATGCTTTTCCTACTGTAGCAGCTGAATTCACAAAACCTTGGTACTGTCCTTGCTTACCATCTGGCGCTAACTGATTGGCTATAGTTGGAACTGCTGGCCATACAAACATTTCTCCAAAAGTTAAAATAATCATACCGACAACAAATATTGTAAAGTTTTCGGCAAAACTCGTGACAAAGAACGACAACATAAAAATGATGATGCCGACAAACATTTGCTTCTTTAAGTTTCCTTTTAACAGATAGAGAACCGGTTTAATTAATGGTTGTGCTACTAAAATCATTATTCCGTTAATTGTCCATAAAACACTATATTGTGCCATTGAAATATTAATAGATTGTGTAAATGATGCGATTGTAGACTCCCATTGAATATACGCAACCCAACAAATTGCAAACATTGCACAAATTAGTACTAATGAAATAAATCTTGCTTTATTCTTTTTACCAGTAATATCTAAATGAGTTGGATATTTAACTTTCGCATTAATTTCAATATTAAATTGCGTTACCGCGACAAGCGCAAACACAACATACATAATAAGATTGGCTAAAAAGATATAGTTAAAGCTAAATTCTGCGACAAAGCCGCCCATTGCAGCACCGACAGCCACACCAATATTTTGCGCTAAGTATATCGCATTAAACGTTTGTCTTCCGCCATTTGGCCACACTGCTCCAGCCATAGCGTATATCGCAGGAATAATCATTCCGCCACCAAACCCTAACATTACAAGCCATACAGCATACCAAGGCCACCCGTGAAAGAAATTAAGTAGCGTTGTACTACAAAGACAAGTGAAAGTTCCAATTAAAATCGTCTTGTATCCACCTAATTTATCAAATAGTGAACCACCTAATAAGTTTCCAATAACCATGCCAAATGAATTTATCATTAGCACTAAACCAGCAACAGTTAAACTTTTTCCAAGTTCTTGTTTCATATAAATTGTATTTAAAGGCCACAAAAAACTGGAACCAGTAATATTTAACGCCATGCCAATTACTAGCCACCAGACTGATTTAGGTATATTCATATTTCATAGTTCCTCTCTCTTTTTTGTCAAACTATAATAAACACTATAACATTAAAATATGTTAAAATCTGTACTTAGAACTCTTTTTTTTATAGAAAGGAAAATGACATATGGGCAATCATTTCCAATACGCTTTTGAAAACAAACGTTATCACACGTGGAATTACCATTTAAAAAATAAATTTGGACAAAAAATATTTAAAGTTGCATTGGATGGCGGGTTTGACTGTCCTAACCGCGATGGCACTGTAGCACATGGTGGATGTACATTTTGTTCTGCTGCAGGTAGCGGAGACTTTGCAGGTAATCGTGCAGATTCAATCGCAGTACAATTTAAAGAAATTAAGGAAAAGATGCATGAGAAATGGCACGAAGGAAAATATATTGCTTATTTTCAGGCATTTACAAATACACATGCACCAGTTGAAGTATTAAAAGAAAAATTCGAACCTGTACTTAAAGAACCGGGTGTTGTGGGATTATCTATTGGTACGCGTCCTGACTGTCTACCAGACGATGTTGTCGAATATTTAGCAGATTTGAATCAACGAACATACTTATGGGTTGAATTAGGACTACAAACAATCCATCAATCAACATCTGATTTAATCAATCGTGCCCATGATATGAAAACTTATTATGATGGTGTGGCAAAATTACGTAAGCATAATATCAATGTATGTACACACATCATTAATGGCTTACCTGGCGAAGACTATGACATGATGATGGCTACTGCCAAAGAAGTTGCACAAATGGATGTACAAGGTATTAAAATTCATTTACTTCATTTGTTAAAAGGTACACCGATGGTAAAACAATACGATAAAGGTTTATTAACTTTTATGACTCAAGAAGAATACACAAACCTAGTTGTGGATCAATTAGAAGTGATTCCCCCTGAAATGATCGTTCACCGAATTACCGGTGATGGTCCAATAGATATCATGGTCGGTCCAATGTGGAGTGTTAATAAATGGGAAGTATTAAATGGCATCGATGCTGAATTAGCACGTAGAAATTCTTATCAAGGCTTGCGTTACAAGTCTAAGGTGAAGCAATGAAATTAGAACGTATACTCCCTTTTTCAAAAACACTTATTAAACAACATATAACACCAGAAAGTATTGTTGTAGACGCAACTTGCGGTAACGGCAATGACACTTTATTTTTAGCCGAACAAGTACCAGAAGGACATGTTTATGGTTTCGACATTCAAGATTTAGCTTTGGAAAATACACGTGATAAAGTTAAGGATTTCAATCATGTTTCTTTAATAAAAGATGGACATGAAAATATTGAACATCATATAAATGATACACATAAAGGTCATATTGATGCAGCCATCTTTAACCTAGGTTATTTGCCTAAAGGTGATAAATCTATCGTGACAAAGCCTGACACGACAATCCAAGCTATTAATTCATTGCTATCATTAATGTCAATTGAAGGTATTATTGTACTTGTTATATATCATGGTCATAGCGAAGGACAAATTGAGAAGCATGCATTGCTTGATTACTTGAGTACTTTGGATCAAAAGCATGCGCAAGTTTTGCAATATCAATTTTTAAACCAACGTAATCATGCTCCATTCATTTGTGCCATAGAAAAAATTTCTTAAGCATTTGCTGCGCTATACTATTTATAATTTAGGATTGAGTAGTCAACATTTGAAAAATTAATACCAACAACAAAAAGAGGTTTTCAACTTAATGAAAACCTCTTTTTATGCTATTAAACTTACACAGCAATAATTGCGTTTAAACTATTTTGCATTGCTGTTGCTCTACTTGCAATCGCATCACTGATGAAATTCAACAACTCTACTTTCTCTTGTTGTAACTTTTCATTGAAATGAATAATAACTGTTCTTTCATCGTCAACAGGACGCTCTTTGTAAATCCATTCTAATTCAACTAAATTATTATACGTTCTCGTACGCTTATACGGTTTAACTTCAACAAATCTGTCCATTTCTTTAAGCGTCATAGAACCTTTTTGCCATAAAGTTAGTAAAATTAAAATTTCTTCTCTAGACATTTTGTATTCGCTTTCAATCTCGCTGAAAATTGAGTTAATGTCACCCAAAAGTGTTTCTAATTGCAAAATCCCAAATACAGTGTCGTTATTTACTTTTTTCATGCTAAACATCTCCCAATTAATAATCACATATTTAGCTACCATACAAGTATTAACAAACATCCCAACAATCCCAAAACTTGTATGTGCTAACTTATGCATAAAACTACAAGTGTAAATAAACTTGCTTTCTATTCAATTGTCAAAGTTGAATAAAATTAAATAAGTATAAAAACCAATAATCAATAGAGTTAATATTTAGAAATAAGATAATAGTACATAAAACAAATCACTCTATTACATATTAATTTTATAATTTATATACAAAGAAAATATATCAATATTACCATTAAATTGCAACAATTCTACATATATTTCTTCAAAAAAGATACGCATTGAATTTTTATTACATATAACTCTCATGAAAATTGATTAAACTAAATTAATTAGTTAGCCTTAAATTTAACAAATTAAATCAAACCGAATGAGGCTAAATTGGTTATTTTTCAAGATATGATTTGTATAAATCAAAACATTTCTTACAAATCAAATGTGTATAAAATGTGATATACATTCTCAACCTTAAAAAAGTTCTAAAAAAAAGATGAGCATCTACTGTCTCATCTTTCAGTTCTTTTTTACGGGTCTGTTTTCTAATTTGAGCACAATCTTCGATTTCTTTATCTAAATGACTACCAATTAAATCTATTTCTTCTATTGTTAAATCGCTATCTCCATCTTCTTTTATCACTGGTATTATTTTTTCTTCAACTAAGTCACGATATAATGCTTTTGAATTTTCGTTCAATTTCGATTCGTGATTTTGAATACTTTTCTTCCACACAAATGTATATCTATTGGCATTAGCTTCTACTTTTGTACCATCAATAAAAATTGAATTATTATCAATAAGATTTTGCTTTAAACATTGACTATAGAACTGAATAAATAAAGATTCAATTAACGCATCAGTATTAGGATTCACTCTAAAACGATTAATAGTTTTATAAGAAAGTGTTTGATCTTGGGCTAACCACATCATTCGAATACTGTCATGAAGTAATTTCTCTATTCTACGACCAGAAAATACAGATTGAGTATATGCATATAAGATGATTTTTAACATCATTTTTGGATGATAGGATGTTGCACCACGATGATGTCTGAATTCATCGAATTCGCTATCAGGTATCGTTTCAACAATTTCATTAACATATCGCGAAATATCATTTTGAGGAATTCTAACGAAGTTTCTATTGGTAGTGTAAGTTGGGGTCATGTTATAATTTTTATACATAAGGCACCTCTTTAATTTAGTTTAGTAGTATTTATTAAATTATACGAAGGGACCCAACACAGAAAATTCATTTTATTGAATTTTACATTTATGTGCAAGTTGGGAAAAATGTCTTATTTTTT
>NZ_JACVZO010000045.1:0-10814 GCF_017151845.1 Staphylococcus sp. EG-SA-17 | reverse complement strand
GACCTAATGGCAAAGTCACACCATAGATTAATGGTTCTCCAATACCTAGGAAACCAACTGGCAATGCACCTTTTAAAGTATTACGTAATGTTGTGTTGCGTTTACATCTTACCCAAAGTGCTAATGCGGCACCTACTTGTCCAGCACCAGCCATCGCTGCTATTGGCAATAAGTAAGTAGCACCAGATTGGTTAATCATTTCTATATGAATTGGCGTAAAAATATGATGAAGCCCTAACATAACTAACGGTAGGAAGCTTGCACCAATGATAAATCCACTAAATACGCCACCAATACTAATAATTCCGTTAACTACTGAAACTAAACTGTCTGAAACAAAACCTGCTAATGGCATAAAGATAAAGATAGTTAATAGTCCTACGATCAACAATGCAATAGTCGGCGTTACAATAATATCAATCGCATTTGGCACAATTTTATGCAATCTCTTTTCGACAATACTTAAAATCCAAACGGCAAAAATAACGCCAATAATTCCACCTTGTCCAGGTTGCAATGGTTCTCCAGTGAAGACATTCATTAAAATATTTTTACCAGCAATACCCGTTAATAACGTTGTACCACCAATCACGCCACCAAGTCCTGGTGTCGCACCAAATTCTTTAGCCGCATTAATACCAGTGAAAATAGCTAAGTATGCTAACATACCGTCTTTAATGACATTAAATACTGTTATAAGTTGCGTAATCCAAGCACCTGAAATATAACCTGCCACCATTAAGTTACTCAGTACTGCTGCAATACCACCAATTAATCCAGCTCCAATAAATGCAGGAATCAACGGTATAAAGATATTGGCAATTGATTTCAATACTTTATTCGACTTACCATTCTTTTGTTTTGCTTTATGTGCTTCTTTATTCGCCTTTGCTTTATCAGCTGCATATGATTTATAGTCCATTTTTTCACTATCATTGTGATGGTGTGGTATTGGGTCACCTAGTTTAACACCACTTAATTCCGCCATATGATTAGCCACTTTATTGACTGTACCAGGTCCAACCACAACTTGAATGCGTTCATCGTGTATAACACCCATGACACCATCAATATGCCTTAGTTCTTGATCATCTACTTTATTTTCATCTAATACTTTAATACGCACACGTGTCATACAGTTCATGACACTATCTATATTATCCATACCACCTACTGCAGCAATAATTCGTTCTGCAAGTTGTTGTTCTTTGGTCATTTAAATCCCTCCTAAGGTTGTCTATCTCTGATTGCTCGTTTAACAATGTCACCATTGTTTAGTAACCGTCTTGTTGCTTCTTCCTTAGAAATGCCACACATACCCATAACTGTCGCAACTTTCACATCATGCTCAGATACCTGATATAACGCCATTGCTTCATCATATGTGATAGCACATATTTCTTGAATAATACGCACTGAACGGTCGATCAGTTTTTGATTGGTTGCTTTAACATCAATCATGAGGTTATCGTAAACTTTTCCGACACCAACCATTGTGATGGTTGAAATCATATTTAAAATTAATTTTTGTGCTGTACCAGACTTTAAACGCGTTGAACCAGTTAATACTTCTGGACCAACTTTAACTTCTACTGGATACTGCGCAATTTCACTTATAACTGCATGTTCATTGCATGAAATAGATACTGTTGTAGCACCGATTGTGTTAGCAAATGTTAAACCGCCTATAACATATGGCGTTTTGCCACTCGCGGCAATTCCTATAACGACATCTTTTGATGTTAAATCTATATTTTTCAAATCTTCTTCCGCTAATTTTTTGTGATCTTCCGCACCTTCTACAGCCATCGTCATAGCATGTTGTCCACCAGCAATAATACCTATAATTTCATGAGGGTCAGTATTGAATGTAGGTACACACTCCGCTGCATCTAAGACACCCAATCTTCCACTTGTACCTGCACCGATATAGATCAATCGTCCACCCTTTTTATACTGTGCAATTGTTTTTTTAATTACTTTTGTCAATTGTGGTATTGCCTTTCGAACTGCTAACGGGACTTGCTGATCTTCTTTATTCATCGTAATTAAAGCCTCTTCCACAGTCATTTCATCAAGATGCATCGTCGCTTCATTACGCGCTTCGGTCGTACTATTTTCCATCACTTCTTACACTCCCTAGTTTTTTGAAAATCAAATGTATCATTCGGCTCGATACAACTTAACAGTGGTAAGTCTTCTTTAATAATTTGTGCAACAACATTCACATTGTCATGTGCACTAAGCGTTTGTCTCACAATTTGCATTTCACCTTGATAACGTCCGTTATTCAAATTATCAACGGTTACTGAACCAATGCGTCGTTGCGTCGTAAACTGTGGTTGAATCGAATGTGGACATATTTGTCTTGACGTTTCCGAACGAATGACATTTTCCGGATTATCCGGGCGTACTTTATGACACATATCGAAAAGGTAAGTCACCGTCGTATCAAACACTTCTTCAATACATAACGTGAAATGCCTATGCTTGCAAAAATCTATAAGTTGTTTTGCCTGCCTCATTTCAATCAATGAGTCTCCAACTAACACTTCAGATACACCAGTTTCTTGTAGTAATTTAGCTGCAACGACAGGATGACTATGTCTCGTTGCTTCAATTGTTGGCAAGCCTTTATGCAAAGGACCTCGCAAACCACTCCCTACAATAAAACCATATATTTGTGCCTTTGGATTAAATTGAGAAATGAGTTCATTTTTCTTATTGACCAAGTCAACAGATAATCCCGTATCTGGTCTTGGATAATAGTTATGACAAAATGAAAGTAATGTAAAATCATTCAATTGTTGATGTAAGCTTGTTAACAATTCCCGGGAAATAATACTTGCATTCAAACAGCACTTTAAACCCTGTGCCATTATCGCTTCGATTGCCTCAATTGATGTACTATGATCGATACGAATCATAAATTGTGCATCATATTGCCGAAGATGCTCATAAAAAGATGGTGTTAAAATAGATGGATTAGCATCTATGAGGTAAGTCACTTGTTCATGTTTTAATAAATTGAGTAGTTTTGTGAAATAATGATATTTTGTCTCGTCATCTTCTTCTGGTATTTGTACAGATGTAAAAATCATTTGGTAACCTTGTTTAATCATTCGCTTAATATACGCTTCATCTAAAGGTTGTCCTAAATACACTGAAAAGCCTGTCAAAGTAGCCCTCCTTAACAATATAATTATTAGGAAAATATAGTTGAGTTGTGTAATCGCTTACATTTTACTATAAGAGAAAACACATTACAATATTAATCAGTTAAAGCCTGTTCATTGTAATAATCTTACATATTTTTGTCACAAGTTAATTATTACACCATCAAAGATTATCCTTTCTTTTAAGTGCTGATAATAGCTGCTATTGCTGAATTGTTACAACAACTTTTATACATTTTATTCAAGATTATCTTATATTATGTTTTAATAATAATCTGTGAACAATTAAGAGATTTGAAATTGAATTTAATAATTGTATTGAAAACGCATACTTCACCATGCTAAAATAGGAGTCGCAAACAAATAAGATTCAATAAGATGTGATGGTAAGCTAGATAAACTAACGTATCCGTTTTATATACTACTTAGTCAATTGCTTCTTTTACATTAATTACATACACCAACGTGTTACTAAGTAAGATTAGGCATGAGTTAAATTAAGCTGTGATGGTTACCAACACAGTCTATTTGCTCGTGCCTTTTTTATTGAATCTTAAATAATAAATACAACTTTGGAGGTTGGACAAGTGAGGAAGAAACTTTTCGGTCAATTGCAACGTATTGGTAAAGCGCTAATGTTACCTGTTGCGATTTTACCAGCAGCTGGTCTGTTATTAGCTATCGGTACAGCTATGCAAGGTGAATCATTACAACACTACTTGCCGTTTATACAAAATGGTGGCGTACAAACTGTCGCTAAATTAATGACGGGTGCTGGTGGTATCATTTTTGATAACTTGCCTATGATTTTCGCATTAGGTGTCGCAATCGGATTAGCTGGCGGTGATGGTGTAGCAGCTATCGCAGCATTCGTCGGTTACATAATCATGAACAAAACAATGGGTGACTTTTTACAAGTAACACCTAAGAACATTGGTGATCCAGCGAGTGGTTACGCTAGCATTTTAGGTATCCCAACATTACAAACAGGTGTGTTCGGCGGTATTATAATCGGGGCCCTGGCAGCTTGGTGTTATAACAAGTTCTATAACATTAACTTACCATCTTATTTAGGTTTCTTCGCTGGTAAGCGTTTCGTACCTATTATGATGGCTACAACATCATTTATTTTAGCATTCCCAATGGCATTAATTTGGCCAACGATTCAAACAGGATTAAATGCATTCAGTACAGGATTATTAGACTCAAATACTGGTGTTGCCGTATTCTTATTTGGTTTCATCAAGCGTTTATTAATTCCATTCGGTCTACATCACATTTTCCACGCACCGTTCTGGTTCGAGTTTGGTTCATGGAAAAATGCAGCTGGTGAAATTATTCACGGTGACCAACGTATCTTTATCGAACAAATTCGTGAAGGCGCACATTTGACAGCTGGTAAATTCATGCAAGGTGAATTCCCTGTTATGATGTTCGGTTTACCTGCAGCAGCTTTAGCAATTTATCACACAGCTAAACCTGAAAACAAGAAAGTAGTAGCAGGTTTAATGGGTTCTGCTGCTTTAACATCATTCTTAACTGGTATTACAGAACCTTTAGAATTCTCATTCTTATTTGTAGCACCATTATTATTCTTTATTCACGCAGTACTTGATGGTTTATCATTCTTAACATTGTACTTATTAGATCTTCATCTAGGTTATACATTCTCAGGTGGTTTCATCGACTACTTCTTACTCGGTATACTACCTAATAAGACACAATGGTGGTTAGTTATTCCTGTAGGTCTTGTATACGCAGTTATTTACTACTTCGTATTCCGATTCTTAATTGTAAAATTAAAATACAAAACACCAGGTCGTGAAGATAAACAATCACAAGCGGCTACTGCTTCAGCAACTGAATTACCATATGCAGTATTAGAAGCTATGGGTGGCAAAGCAAACATTAAACATTTAGACGCTTGTATCACACGTCTACGTGTTGAAGTCAACGATAAATCTAAAGTTGATGTTCCTGGTTTGAAAGATTTAGGTGCATCCGGTGTATTAGAAGTCGGTAATAATATGCAAGCAATTTTTGGTCCAAAATCTGACCAAATCAAACATGAAATGCAACAGATTATGAATGGTCAAGTAGTAGAAAATCCTACTACTATGGAAGACGATAAAGACGAAACTGTTGTTGTTGCAGAAGATAAATCTGCAACAAGCGAATTGAGCCATATCGTGCATGCACCATTAACTGGTGAAGTAACACCATTATCAGAAGTGCCTGATCAAGTGTTCAGCGAAAAAATGATGGGTGACGGTATCGCTATCAAACCTTCACAAGGTGAAGTTCGTGCACCATTCAACGGTAAAGTACAAATGATTTTCCCAACAAAACATGCAATTGGTCTTGTATCAGATAGTGGTTTAGAACTATTAATCCACATCGGTTTAGACACTGTTAAATTAAACGGAGAAGGCTTTACTTTACATGTTGAGGAAGGTCAAGAAGTTAAACAAGGTGATTTATTAATCAACTTTGATTTAGACTACATCCGCAATCATGCAAAGAGTGATATTACGCCTATTATCGTGACACAAGGAAACATTACAAACCTTGATTTTAAACAAGGTGAACATGGCAACATTTCATTTGGCAATCAATTATTTGAAGCTAAATAATGCTTACTATAAACAGGTGCGTATACCTTCATAAGGTGACGCGCCTGTTTTTTCTTTGCTATTGTATTTTGCGGTATCATTGATAGTTCGCTCTCCCCTTAAATTTTGAATTTTAAGATCATCAATTAAAGCCCCCCTTCATACTCATTTCCTAAAAAATATTAATTGTTCACTATCGTTAGCGTTTTCACAACAAAGTCAACTTACTTGACCTTACACTGTATTCGAGGCTATCATTTTAAGTGTAAATATAGAGAAAAGGTGGTTTTTTTATGAAACAACGCATTGGAGCTTACTTAATTGACGCTATTCATCGAGCAGGCGTCGATAAAATTTTTGGTGTTCCTGGTGATTTTAATCTCGCTTTTCTAGACGATATTATCAGCAATCCCAATGTAGATTGGGTAGGAAATACAAATGAATTAAACGCAAGTTACGCAGCGGACGGTTATGCCCGTCTTAATGGACTCGCTGCATTAGTTACTACATTTGGTGTTGGCGAATTAAGTGCCGTCAACGGTATCGCAGGTTCATATGCTGAACGCATACCTGTCATTGCGATTACAGGTGCGCCGACACGTGCTGTTGAACAAGCCGGTAAATATGTACATCACTCACTTGGTGAAGGTACATTTGACGACTACCGAAAAATGTTTGCACATATAACCGTTGCACAAGGTTATATCACACCTGAAAATGCAACAACCGAAATACCACGTTTAATTAATACAGCAATCGCCGAAAGACGCCCAGTTCATTTACATTTACCAATCGATGTCGCAATCTCTGAAATTGAGATACCGACACCATTTGAAGTGACGGCAACTAAAGATACGGATGCATCAACATATATAGAGTTATTAGCAACTAAACTGCATCAAGCGAAGCAGCCTATCATCATTACTGGACATGAAATTAACAGTTTTCACCTCCATCAAGAATTAGAAGATTTTGTAAATCAAACACAGATACCAGTAGCACAACTTTCATTAGGAAAAGGTGCTTTTAATGAGGAAAATCCATATTATATGGGTATTTACGATGGGAAAATTGCCGAAGATAAAATACGAGATTATGTGGACAACAGCGATTTAATTTTAAATATTGGAGCCAAATTAACAGATTCAGCAACAGCAGGATTTTCATACCAATTCAATATCGATGATGTCGTTATGTTAAATCATCATAATATCAAAATTGACGATTTTACAAATGACGAAATATCTCTACCATCGTTGTTAAAACAGTTATCCAATATTTCATATACGAATAACGCATCGTTCCCTGCTTATCATCGTCCAACATCACCCGATTATACTGTTGGCACAGAACCATTAACACAACAAACTTATTTTAAAATGATGCAAAATTTCTTAAAACCAAATGATGTCATTATTGCTGATCAAGGTACATCATTCTTTGGTGCTTATGATTTAGCATTATACAAAAACAATACTTTTATAGGGCAACCGTTATGGGGTTCTATCGGCTATACATTACCTGCAACATTAGGTTCACAATTAGCAGACAAAGATCGTCGTAACTTATTATTAATTGGTGATGGCTCATTGCAACTAACTGTTCAAGCTATTTCAACTATGATTAGACAGCATATTAAACCGGTATTATTTGTGATTAATAATGACGGCTATACGGTAGAACGACTTATTCACGGCATGTATGAACCTTATAATGAAATTCACATGTGGGATTATAAAGCTTTACCAGCTGTATTTGGTGGTAAAAATGTTGAAATTCATGACGTTGAATCATCAAAAGATTTACAAGACACGTTTAATGCAATTAATGGTCATCCCGATGTGATGCATTTTGTCGAAGTCAAAATGTCTGTCGAAGACGCACCGAAGAAACTGATCGATATCGCTAAAGCTTTTTCACAACAAAATAAATAATTTCATCGTATACAGGGTATAAGTTTAAGCGAATACTTTATTAAACGAAAAGGACTCTGATATAAGATGATTAATTTTAATAAAACCGCTTTAGTGTTAATCGACCTGCAAGAAGGTATACTTAAGATGGATTATGCGCCACATACAGCTGAAAATGTCGTTCAAAACGCTAATAAATTAATAGATGTTTTTAGAAAAAACAATGGCTTTATCGCTTTTGTTCGCGTGAAT
The DNA here is from genome assembly GCF_017151845.1 of Staphylococcus sp. EG-SA-17. Lineage (NCBI taxonomy): Bacteria > Bacillati > Bacillota > Bacilli > Caryophanales > Staphylococcaceae > Staphylococcus > Staphylococcus sp. EG-SA-17. Next base: position 2,861 of record NZ_JACVZO010000045.1, on the reverse strand, counting down.
TTCTATGATGGTAAAGATGTATTGCAACCAAATGCAATGATCTCATTACCACCAAAAGAAGGCGACGACTACAGTCGTTTCCATCATTTATTAGACAAGAGAGATGACGATTTTGTCATAGACAAACGACATTTTAGTGCATTTGTAGGAACAGATTTGGACTTACAATTGCGACGTCGAGGAATTGATACGATTGTTCTTGGTGGTGTCGCAACGCATATTGGCGTAGATACGACAGCGCGAGATGCCTATCAATTAAACTACAATCAGTTTTTTGTTACAGATATGATGAGTGCACAAAACGAAACGCTACATCAATTTCCAATAGATAATGTATTCCCATTGATGGGACAAACAATAACTACAAACGACTTTCTAAATATATTGAACTAAACATATACTTCCCCCCTTCGATCATGTTGAGGGGGATCTTTATTTCACAAAGTATTAATACGTCGGGTTGTCTAACCTTCTATATTTAACATATTCTATATCTGTTAAATCGTTCTTAACTTACGCCCCTACTACATAAGAAACAGTATTTATTCCGGAATTTTCAAAAAATTTAGTATTTATTGCAAAATTATGTATCACTTTATGTTTAATTTTTGATATTATCTTAATTAAGTAGATTTTTATAAGTTCTAAAAAGGAGAACAAATACATATATGAAGAAGAAACTAACATTTAAAGAAAACATGTTTATAGGTTCTATGTTATTTGGTTTATTCTTTGGTGCCGGCAATCTTATCTTCCCAATACACTTGGGTCAAGCTGCTGGTTCTAACGTTTTTATCGCTAACTTAGGATTTTTAATTACAGCAATTGGCTTACCATTTCTAGGTATCATTGCTATTGGCATTTCAAAGACATCTGGTTTATTTGAAATTGCATCGCGTGTTAATAAAACATATGCTTACATTTTCACGATTGCCTTATATCTAGTTATCGGACCATTTTTCGCCTTACCTAGACTGGCAACGACATCATTTGAAATTGCATTTTCGCCATTTTTATCACCAAAGCAAATCACTTTATATTTATTTATTTTTAGCTTCGTCTTCTTTGTGATTGCATGGTTTTTTGCGAGAAAGCCATCAAGAATTTTAGAATATATCGGTAAATTTTTAAATCCGGTATTCTTAGTATTATTAGCAATTATTTTATTATTTGCTTTTATCCATCCATTAGGTGGCATATCTGATGCACCTATTAGTAAACAATATCAATCACATGCCTTATTTAACGGCTTTTTAGATGGATACAATACCTTAGATGCGCTAGCGTCATTGGCATTTGGTATCATCATTGTTGCAACGATTAAAAAGTTAGGTATCGAAAATCCAACTGATATCGCTAAAGAAACAATTAAGTCTGGTACTATCAGTATCATTATGATGGGGATCATTTATACCCTACTAGCAATCATGGGTACATTAAGTATTGGTCATTTCAAACTTAGTGAAAATGGTGGTATTGCCTTAGCGCAAATTACGCAATACTACTTAGGTAACTACGGTATTGTCCTGTTGTCACTTATCGTTATGGTTGCTTGTTTAAAAACAGCCATCGGTTTGATTACGGCATTTTCAGAAACATTCGAACACCTTTTCCCTAAAATGAATTACCTAGCGATTGCAACAGTTGTAAGCTTTATTTCGTTCTTATTCGCGAATGTTGGTTTAACTAAGATTATTATGTACTCAGTCCCAGTGTTAATGTTCTTATATCCATTAGCAATTGCCTTGATTGTACTAACATTATTTAGTAGCAAATTCCATCATTCAAAAATTATTTATCAATGTACCATTTTCTTTACAATGATTGCTGCATTAGTAGATGGATTAAAAGCTAGTCCAGAGTTCATTTCAAGCACATCATTCTCACAAACTTTGATTAATTTCAGCCAAAAATATTTACCATTATCAGACATTGGTATGGGCTGGGTTGTTCTCAGTTTGATTGGTTTCATTATCGGCTTCATTATTTTTAAAATTAAGCATCGTAAAATTCCACAAGCATAATACTATGCCACAGTCATATGTTAAACATATGCTTGTGGCATTTTTTATTCATACTACATTAAACTGCAATCGTATACATACATATCAATGATTATCCACAAAAAATATTAGTACTTTCATTTTACAAATCACATTAATACAAACACAACCTTATCTTTATATTATTAAATTTACATTTGACACTTATATTGAACAACTGTAATATATTAATATTAATTCTTTAAATTGTATAAATATAAAGGAGGGAGACCGATGAATTCAATCATTGAATTAACTGATTATTATAGCTCTAATAATTATGCACCACTTAAGCTTGTCATTTCTAAAGGTAAAGGTGTCAAAGTTTGGGATACTGATGGCAAACAATATATAGATTGCATCTCAGGTTTTTCAGTTGCAAACCAAGGCCATTGTCATCCAACAATTGTTAAAGCGATGACTGAACAAGCTTCAAAGTTGTCTATCATTTCACGTGTCCTTTATAGTGACAATCTCGGGAAATGGGAAGAAAAAATTTGTCATCTTGCTAAGAAAGACAAAGTACTCCCCCTTAACTCTGGTACTGAAGCTGTTGAAGCAGCCATTAAAATTGCTAGAAAATGGGGCTCTGAAGTTAAAGGCATTACTGACGGACAAGTTGAAATCATCGCTATGAATAACAATTTTCACGGTCGTACACTTGGCTCATTATCACTATCTAACCACGACGCATATAAAGCAGGATTTCACCCCCTACTTCAAGGCACTACAACAGTAGATTTTGGAGACATTGAACAATTAACACAAGCTATTTCACCGAATACAGCAGCAATTATTTTGGAACCAATTCAAGGTGAA
>NZ_JACVZO010000044.1:0-11599 GCF_017151845.1 Staphylococcus sp. EG-SA-17 | reverse complement strand
CAAATGTTGTTAAACATGGACCAATACGCGTAGAGCTAGGTTCATGGAAAGCACCATACAGTATTGTCTTTGTATTAGACATATTCAGTGCCCTACTAATAATTACTAGTATTATTATTACAGCTATTGTGATTTTATATTCATACCAAACAATTGGTATTGAACGTGAAAGATATTATTATTATTTTTCAGTACTATTTATGTTAATAGGTATCATTGGTGCATTCACAACTGGTGACATTTTCAACCTATTCGTATTTTTCGAAGTATTTTTAATGTCATCTTATTTCTTATTAGTAATTGGTTCTACAAAAATTCAACTACAGGAAACAATAAAATATGTTCTTGTTAACGTTGTATCGTCATCCTTCTTCGTAATGGGTGTAGCGATTTTATATTCAGTAGTAGGAACATTGAATCTAGCAGATATAAGCAATAAATTAGCTAACCTTTCAGCGCATGACAGTGGCTTAGTCAATATCGTTTTCATACTATTTATCTTTGTTTTTGCTACAAAAGCTGGCGTATTTCCAATGTTTGTTTGGTTACCTAGTGCATACTATGCACCACCAATTCCAATCATTGCATTCTTTGGTGCTTTGTTAACAAAAGTTGGTGTTTATGCAATCGCTAGAACATTAAGCCTATTCTTTAGTGATAATGTAAGCTTTTCACATTATGTCATTTTATTCTTAGCACTATTAACGATCATCTTTGGTTGTGTCGGTGCTGTTGCATATGCCAACATTAAAAAAATCATCCTATACAATGTCATGATTGCTGTAGGTGTGATCTTAGTCGGCGTTGCAATGATGACAGAGTCAGGTATGATTGGGGCTATTTACTATACATTGCACGACATGTTAGTAAAACTTGCATTATTCTTGCTTATCGGAATTATGATTAAAATTACAGGCACTGCTGATTTAAGACAATTTGGTGGCTTAATTAAACGATATCCTGTACTTGGTTGGTCATTCTTTATCGCAGCATTAAGTTTAGCTGGCATTCCCCCACTCAGTGGCTTTTATGGAAAATTTTTCATTGTCCAATCAACATTTGAAAGAGGATTTTATTTAAGTGGTGTCATCGTCTTATTATCAAGTTTAGTCGTATTATATTCTGTCATTCGCATATTCCTACAAGGCTTTTTCGGTCAACCAAAAGGATATGATCTTAATAACAAAGTCGACGTCAAATATTTAACTACGATTGCAATCGTTGCAGTTGTGATAACTGTTTTATATGGATTGTCAGCAGATTACTTATATCCAATGGTAAAAGCTGGTGCAGAAACATTCTACAATCCATCAACCTACGTTAAAGCTGTATTAGGAGGTAAATAACATGGCTGTACAATTAGTATTAAACTTTATTATCGCAGTGTTTTGGTTGTTTGTAACAAATAGTTACACAACAAATAACTTTGTGTTAGGTTTCATCTTTGGCCTAGTTCTTGTTTACCTCTTACACAGAGTGTTACCAGGTAGATTTTATGTCATCACGCTATATCGTATTATTAAATTAGTTATTATTTTCTTAATCGAACTGATTAAAGCTAATTTTGATGTTTTGAAAATTATTATTAAACCTTCGATTAAAAATGAACCAGGATTCTTTGTTTATCACACAGATTTAAAAAAAGATTGGCAAATTGTCTTGCTGTCTAATTTAATTACATTAACACCTGGTACTGTAGTGCTTGGTGTAAGTGACGATCGTACAAAAATTTATATTCATGCCATAGATTTTTCAACTAAAGAGCAAGAAGTAGAAAGTATTAAAACATCATTAGAGAAAATTGTAAGAGAGGTGGGCGAAATATAATGAATCATAATGTTATTATCGTTATTGCATTAATCATAGTTGTCATTTCTATGTTAGCTATGCTCATTCGCGTTGTGCTAGGCCCATCACTTGCCGATCGTGTTGTCGCATTAGATGCGATTGGTCTTCAATTAATGGCAGTTATAGCATTATTCAGTATTTTATTAAATATTAAATACATGATTGTCGTTATTATGATGATTGGTATATTAGCTTTTTTAGGTACTGCAGTATTCTCTAAATTTATGGACAAAGGTAAGGTGATTGAACATGATCAAAATCATACTGATTAGTCTTGCACTTATCTTTGTTATCATCGGTGCTTTAATTAGCGCCCTAGCAGCTATAGGATTATTGAGACTTGAAGATGTATATTCACGTGCACATGCTGCCGGAAAAGCATCAACATTAGGTGCAATGTCATTACTATTTGGTACGTTTTTATATTTTATTGCTACTCAAGGTTTTGTAAATATGCAATTAATCGTTGCGATTATCTTTGTATTAATTACAGGTCCTCTTTCAAGTCATATGATTATGAAAGCAGCATATAATATTAAAACGCCTTATACTAAAAAGACTAAAGTCGATGAAATTTCGGAAGACTTAAAAGACACAAAATTGTAGATTATATAACAAAATCATGAATATAAATCAACAACAAACAGCAGTAAGATGATTCCAAATTAGGAATGATTTTACTGCTGTTTTCTTTTGACATTGTTACCTCTTTTTCAATGGTTTTTTCTTTGACTACAGCTTCGCCCTATCTACATATATCTCTTTAATTTAATTGCCTTTCATGTCGTTATGTATTATGATAATAATAATTATAAATCGTAACGATTACGCTTTAAAAAGAGAGAGGTTTTATTATGCATTGGACAATTATCGGCGGTGGCATACAGGGAACTGCAATCGCACAAAAACTATTATCAAGCGGATTAACAACAGACCGATTAACAATCATTGACCCACACGAAACTTTTTGCCAAAGGTTTAACTCATTTACAAATCGAATAGAAATGCCTTATTTAAGATCACCGATTGTACATCACGTACATCCACAACCGTTCCATCTAAAACAATTCGCTAAACAGCACCAATATACAAATGCTTTTTATGGTCCTTATCAACGACCTGAATTGACAATGTTTATGGATCATATTGCACATGCTTCTAAACAATATCAATTAGAGGATTGCTTGGTTCAAGGTTTAGTTCAAACTTTAGATAAACAAGAAGACAAATGGCATATCAAGTTAGAAGATGGACAAATTATCACTACAGATTGCGTCGTTATTGCAATAGGTAGTACAAATATTCCGTTTATGCCTGACATTTTAAAAGACAAACAGAATGTAAATCATATCTTCGAGAAAGAACATGATCAAGTAGTATATGATAAGACCGATCATATCGTTGGTAGTGGCATTACGGCTGCACATCTTGCACTTAAATTGTTAAATCATGATAACGATAAAAAGATTCATTTATGGCTAAATAAAGATATTGAAATACATGACTTTGATGCTGATCCTGGTTGGTTAGGTCCGAAGAATATGTCTACATTTTTAAGTACTAAAAGCATGCCTGAAAGAAATGCCATTGTACAACGTGAACGTCATAAAGGATCAATGCCTCACGAACTGTACTTACGCCTTAAAAAACATATTAAAAATGGTCGTATAAATGTGCATAAAACACCTATCACTCAAATTAGTGATGGTTTAATTAACACTGAAAATGATTCTGTTCCATATCAACAGATTATGGTTGCAACTGGTTTTGAACAAGATTTTATGTCACAACCACTTATTAAGCAATTAATACAAAATTATGATGCACCTATTAACGAATGTAATTACCCTGTTATTTCCGAAAAATTAGAATGGATACCAAATCTATTTGTCGCAGGATGCTTTGCAGACTTAGAATTAGGACCATTTGGTAGAAATGTTATGGGTGGCCGTAAAGCTGCCGAACGCATTGAACAAGCATTTCTAAAACTACAACAATATAGCGCATAAAAAAACTGCTAGCCGTAGTTATGAATATCTCATAACATTTCAGCTAGCAGTTCTTTTATTTTAAAGGTTTAATAGCAACTGTACCACGCATAACTGTAATTAATTGTTCTTTGTCATTCTTAATTTTTATATCCCATACATGTGTCGACTTACCTTGATGAATAATTTCAGCTGTCGCAGTAACACGACCATCTTTAGCAGAATGAATATGATTGGCATTCATCTCTAAACCTAATGGAATAAATTTGGTTGTATCAATTAGATTAGCAGATCCTAATGAACATGCTGTTTCACCTAAAGCAATCGAAGCACCACCATGTAAATATCCAAATGGTTGTTTTACTTTATCAGTAACAGGCATAGAAATAACAACTAAACCATCTTCCTGGTGATCTATTGACATCTCAAATGTCTCTAATAAATGCGTCATATTTTCACCTCTTTATGCTTATAGTACCATAGCAGCAATAGTACCGAAAATCATTAAAGGAATATTATAAAACAAGAAGTTTGGTACACATGTATCGCGTATATGATCATGTTGGCCATCAACATTTAATCCCGCAGTTGGTCCTAATGTTGAATCACTTGCAGGTGAACCTGAGTCACCTAATGCACTCGCTGTTCCAATCAATGCGATTAATGCCATTGTATCTAGTCCAATTGACGCTCCAAAAGGAATGAATAATGATGCGATAATAGGAATGGTTGCAAATGATGATCCAATACCTAAAGTGACAATTAAACCTATCACATACATCACGATAATGCTAAATAATTTATTATCACCAGTAATACTTGTTAAAGTTTTAACTAATTCATCTATATCACCAGTAGCATTCATTACACCAGCAAATCCATTTGCTGTTAAAATAACTACACCAATATAAGCCATAATTTTAATACCTTCAACAAACTTAGCATCTAATTCATACCAATTATATGCACGTGAAATAAAGAATACGAGTACCCCGGCCAGTGCACCAAAAATCATTGAATCTGTAAATGTTTGTACTAAAAATGTAGCTAGTATTGCTACAATTGTTACTATTAAGATATATGGTTTTAACTCTGTAACATTGTCACTATCTGAAATTTTACGTGTTTCATATTCACGTGGTTTACGATATACATATAAACCGATAAGTAAGCCAACAATATACCCCATTGAAGGAATAAGCATTGCTTTCCAAATCATATTAAACTCAATTGGGTGATTCGCCTTTGCAAAGCCACTTTGAATAATTTGCTGGAAAATTTGACCGAATCCATAAGGTAATAACACATACGGGAAACATAAACCAAAACCGATAATCAAACCGATTAAACGTCTATCTATTTTTAAGTCATTAAACAGACTTAACAATGGTGGGATGACAATTGGAATGAATGCAATATGTACAGGAATTAAGTTTTGACTCATGATACTCATAGCTAATAATGCAATAATTATTGTCACTTTTACTTTAACTCTTGACCATCGACTATTTTCAGCGTGTATTGCATTTATAATTTTTCCTACTAAATAGTCTGTGATACCACTGTATGAAATTAATGCTGCAAATCCACCTAATAAGGCATAGCTTAATGCTACCTCAGCACCATCGACTATATTTTTTCCGAATACATTAATTACTTTTTCAATGCTCATACCTGATACTACGCCACCAACTAGCGCACTGATAAATAAGCTTATAACTACGTTTAATCGACATAAACATAGCACAATCATTAAAATTACTGCTATTACTACTGCATTTATCATATGACAACCATCCTTTATCACTCTATCGAACTAAAGCGTTTATAGACTACATAGTATCAGTAGCTTTAACACCTGTCAATAGCAAACTATACCAATAATCTTTATTTTTTAGTTAATTGTCTTTCTTAAAATAATTTTATCTTTCATTAAATTAAACAATTTTACAAGCTTGGAACACCAATCAAAATACTAAGTTCTAAAATGTAATATTAGTAGTCGTTGACTGAATGAACATATGCTTATAATATTTTTTTGCAATGCTAGTCAAGTTGATTTATGCTCACAAGGATATGCGATTTATATTTTCTTACAACAATGAAAATGCCTGATACAATGCGATCCTTTATACTTTCAAGAGTTAAATTAGAAATGTATATCAAGACACAAGTTGTATCAGGCAAATAATTAAATTATTGTTGTTTTAACCATTGTACTATCGTCGGAATCATAAATCCTGTTGGCCCTTTTGGACCATTATATGAAGCTTTATTAGTCGTTGCTGGACCTGCAATATCGAAATGAATGTGAGGTGTTTGACCACTAAAATGTGTTACAAAACTTGCCGCAAATAGCGCTTTACCTTGTCCATTCGTATGGTTAACTAAATCAGCGATATCACTGTGTTTAATACTTGCACGTTCGGTTGCAGTAATCGGTAATTCAAATACCATTTCATCGACTTTAGAACTTATTTGTAATATATCGTTTAATATCACTTTACTATTCGATTCAAATGCAGCAGCTTTATCATCGCCTAGTGCAACAATTGCTGCACCCGTTAATGTAGCAAAGTCCATAATCACACTAGGCTGATATTGATTTGCATAATACACAGCATCTGCAAGGACTAATCTACCTTCAGCGTCTGTATTCATTACTTCTACAGTTTCACCACTTAATGCTGTAAATACATCATCTGGCTTCATTGATGCTTCATTTATCATATTTTCAGCACAAGCAAGCACTCCGACAATATTTACAGGCAGTTGTAAACGACTAGCCGCTTCAATGATACCAACGACATTCGCAGCGCCACACATGTCAAACTTCATTGTAGCCATGCCATTCTTCGTTTTAATACTATAACCACCAGAATCATACGTTATACCTTTACCAACTAAGGCAATTGGTGCTTCATCTTTGTCTTTGCCATTATATGTGATGGTTACTAATCTCGGTTTATGCTTACTACCTTTACCTACTGCTTGTAAAAGTCCGAATCCTTCAGAAACTAAAGTGTCATAATCTTTAACATCTACTTTGACCTTTGTATTTTTAAAATGATTAACAATATCTTCTGCAAATGTTTGTGGTGTTAATACATTCGGTGGCATATTACTAAAGTCTCTTGCCAAATTAATGGATTGGCCAATACTGATACCCTCATGAATGAAATCTAATTCAATTAATGATTCACTAATAAGGTTTAAATTCGTCTTAAACGGTGCCTTCTTACTTGATTTATAATGATCGAATTCATATGTTGCACGCTCACTTTGAATACCGCATGCCATTAATACATCTGATAACTGATCATATTTTGAAATAAATGAATCCATAAGTAAATAAGTATCTTCAATGTGTTCTGACTTTATGTATTGGAAAAGATGTCCCCATATTTTCAACATATCTTGATAACTACGTGCTTTTAAGTTTCCTAAACCAACTGTAATTAAACGATATGTTTGATCTTGTACATCAAATGCAGTTGTATAAATCTTCCCAACTTTACTACCAATAATATGTTGATGTTTTAGTCTTTCAAGTGATTCTGTAATATCGATATGATTAAAACTAATGCGCTCTAACTGATTTAAATGTTCTGGTATACCAATAATCAATGTATTTATTTCGTTGCTTAGTGTGTTATTTAATTTAAAATTCATAATGTACCTCCTTAGATTTGATATGTTACTCACTTCAAATTGTACAACAATAAAGCCCTTCAGTGACACTGAAGGACTTTATAAATGAATAATTTAATTTTATGTGTTTAGCTGAAACTTTATTTAAAGCCTAGAATTTACCTTTTTTGAATGCTAAACCGATACCACCGATTTTGAATACCGCACGTGTATCAATCACTTTTTTCATGAATGCTGCTTTTTTACCAGCGATAGGTTTACCAAATACCATACCTACACCGTCATGTGAACCTAAAGAACAAACAGTTCCACGATCAACGTATTCGAATTCTTCAGTTGATTCACCGTTTAAGATGCGTTTAATGTTTTTAGCAACACTTTCACCTTGTTGCATTGCAATTTGTGCTGTAGTTGGTAATGGACGTTCTTCTCCAGCTGGGATAAACGCTGAACAGTCACCAATAACAAAAATGTTGTCGTAACCATTGATTGTTAAATCTTGCTTTGTAACGATACGTCCACGTTTAACGCCTTCAAATGATTCTTCCATTAATTTACTACCACGTACACCAGCTGCCCATACTGAAGTACCTGCATTTAATTGTTGTTTTTCACCATCTACTTCAACTACAAAACCTTTTTCGTTACAAGCAACGATTGGTGTAGCAATTTTAAATTCAACACCGCGGTCTTCTAAGTAGCTAACTGCGTGGTTAACTAATTCTTCTGAGAACATTGGTAACATTTTAGGTGCTGCTTCAACACAAGTGATTTTAACTTTATTTTGATCCACACCATATTTGCTACATAATTCAGGAATTCTGTCTGTTAATTCACCTAAGAATTCAACACCAGTGAATCCAGCACCACCAACTAAGATAGATAAATCGTTATCATCTTTTTCTTTTGATGCTGCATAGTTAGCAAATTTGTCTTCGATATGACGTGATAATTCACGTGCTGTGATAACATTTTCAATTTGGAAAGCATGATCTTTCATACCTTCGATGCCGAATGTTTCACTAACGAAACCTAATGCTACTACTAAAATATCAAAGTCATAAATACCTTGATTTGTTTCTACCTTTTTAGCATCACGGTCAATTTTTGTTACTTCTGCTTGAACAAAGTTCACTTTGTCTTTCTTCAAGACACTTTCCACAGGATATAATACATCTTCATAGTTTAGTGTACCTGCTGATGCTTCATGTAACCATGTTGCTTCATAGTGATATTCATTTTTATTAATAAGCGTAATTTCTGCTTCTTCTGTTGATATCGCTTTTTGCAATTTAGTTACAGTTTGTAAACCTGCATAACCAGCACCAAGTACAAGTACTTTTTTACGATCTTGAGCCATTTAATTTCACCTAAGCTTTCATATTTTTTTAACCAAATGCTGATAATTACTAGTAACAACTGGTCATTACTACTTTTACCACAATGTATACTAGTTTATCATCATTTTGTTATTTAAGTCTTTTAAATTATGTAAAAACCTGTGATGTTCACAAAAAAGACATTTTTAATCCAATACTAATTCTATAGCTTTTATGTTATATTTTCAAGCAAGATTCAGTCAGATTGTGAAAAAATTAATTAATTTTTTCGTAGCCTGATTTCGATTAAAAATGTATCCGTTATCACGATCATTTAAAATACTATTTATAGTCAGATTCTTAATTTTCAATAAGCTTTTTAATAAAACAAAATATCTTTACGCAAAAATAGGACATAATCAAATATGTCCCTAATCATAATTGATATCAATTTGTATCCCAAAAATTGGGTTAACCATTAAAAAGTTATTTTATTAGCAGTTTTCAGGATTACCTGCAACTTTTGCAGTTCTAAATGAACTACCACAGCCACATGAAGCAATTGCATTAGGATTGTCGATTTGGAAACCGCCACCCATTAATGATTGCTTAAAATCAATAGTCGTACCATTTAATACGGGTGCATCTTTTTTGTCTACTAAAACTTTTAATCCAAAGTATTCTAAGATTTCATCATTTTCACCAGGCGCTTCTTCTGCACCCATACCGTATGTTAAACCAGTGCACCCGCCACCATTCACTTTAATTTTTAAATAGCCATCTGGCATTTCATTTGCTTTAAGCATATCTTTTACTTCGTAAGCAGCTGCTTCTGTTAATATAACTGTTGGCATGATAACTCCTCCTTAAAAAATCCAAGTTTCTTTTATATGTGCATATATATTTTGTAATAATTCTTCCGGCGAATCACCTTCAACAATATCACCATTTACTAAAGCATACAACCCGGCTGAACATATACCACAATGTGTCAGGCAACCATACTCTAACACATCGACATCTGGGTCATTTTCCAGTTGATTAAAAACATAATCTCCACCTTTTGCCATGTTAGAGAGACAAAATTCTACGATCGGATTCATACTTCACCTTCTTATTTCATTTGTTACAATATTATAGCATTTTAAAACTAGTATTTTAACATGATGTGCTCAATTACAACAACTGATGTTTCTTATCCCAGTTATGTAATAGTGCCTTAGTTAGTACAAATATTTATTTGTAGTCATTTTCAAAAAAATATATAATAAGCATATAAATACATATTTACTTTTTTAGGGGTTATTGATGAATCAAAGACACTTGCATTTTATAACTGTTCATTAACAAATATATCTATGCACTTTGATCTTTTCAAAATTAAAGTAAATATTAACATATAAAAGGGGTACTTCATTATGAAAAACTTAGTTTTGTTAGGCGGCGGATATGGTAATATGCGTATCATGTCACGCATTTTAACTACTTCTTTACCACAAGATTATACAGTCACATTAGTTGATCGTATGCCATTTCATGGATTGAAACCAGAATTTTATGCTTTAGCTGCGGGCACGAAATCAGATAAAGATGTTCGCATGAAATTCCCTAATCATCCACAAGTGAATACAGTTTATGGTGAAATTAACGACATAGATTTAGATGCTCAAATTGTCTCAGTCGGTAACTCTAAAATTGATTATGATGAGCTAATCATTGGTTTAGGATGTGAAGATAAATATCATAACGTTCCAGGAGCCGAAGAATATACACATAGTATTCAAACACTCTCAAAGGCTCGGGATACTTTCCATAGTATTAGTGAACTACCAGAAGGTGCTAAAGTTGGTATCGTTGGTGCTGGATTAAGCGGCATAGAACTTGCCAGCGAATTAAGAGAAAGTAGATCAGACTTGGAAATATATCTTTATGACCGTGGGCCGCGAATTTTAAGAAATTTTCCAGAAAAATTAAGTAAGTATGTTGCGAAATGGTTCGCCAAAAATAATGTTACCGTTGTTCCAAATTCAAATATTAATAAAGTTGAACCTGGTAAAATATATAACTGTGATGAACCTAAAGATATTGATTTAGTTGTATGGACAGCAGGAATTCAACCTGTTGAAGTTGTTCGTAACTTGCCGATTGATATAAATAGTAATGGACGCGTGATAGTTAACCAGTATCATCAAGTACCAACATATCGTAACGTCTATGTAGTTGGTGATTGTGCTGATTTACCACATGCGCCAAGTGCTCAGTTAGCCGAAGTTCAAGGTGATCAAATTGCCGATGTGCTTAAAAAGCAATGGCTAAATGAACCATTACCTGACAAAATGCCGGAACTAAAGGTACAAGGTATCGTTGGGTCATTAGGAGATAAACAAGGTTTTGCATATATCATGGATCGCACTGTAACAGGACGACTCGCTTCTATTTTAAAATCCGGCGTACTTTGGTTATATAAATATCATAATGGTTAAAATTAAAAAGCAATGTCAGTTCACACTATTACTGACATTGCTTTTTGTTATGTGTATATTATTCATTCACAAGCTTTTGGTCTATAAATCGAGTGATTTGCTTTGTTTGTATATAACCATCTGCTACATATTCATCGTTCATTGTAATTAATGGATAAAATAGTTCATCTTGTTCTATTCTTTCAATAAATTGTAAATCATGATCTGTTAAGTTGTCATTATCTTTTGTAATATCTATATACGTATATTTAAATGATATATTTGGGTATTTTCTTTTTAATAGCGGCTGTAGCCAGTCATAAATATCTTT
>NZ_JACVZO010000043.1:0-11943 GCF_017151845.1 Staphylococcus sp. EG-SA-17 | reverse complement strand
CACCTCTGAATCAGCTAGTCGCTCTGCTGCATATTTAACATGCGTTGGATTCACACATACAGATTTAAAATTGTATGCTTTCGCTTCATCGATGATTTGATCGATTTGCGTACGTGTTGACTCAGGCTTCAATGAAGTGTGATCAATCAATTTTGCACTATTCATTTTCTATCTCCTCCTTTATGGTTGATTATAAAAATACGGTTGTAAATTAGTTGATTGAGCGTCAGGTTCATTTAAATATCAGGTTAGATGTTCGCTTTTTATGTAACCGCATACATATACTATTACATTAATTCATTTCCCATAAACAAACAATACAATTGAACGTGATATCTTCATTATGAACGATGACTTGACAACAAGCTAATCAGGATTATATTTTTATAATTCTTTAATTCTATAGTACAAAAATTCGCAAAAAAGGGAAACAAATGTTATCTTAAAATTATTAATGAATATTAAGGAGAAGATAACAAATGACAAAAGGTACACCACATATTCAACCAAATGGAGTAAAAATTGCTAAAACAGTATTAATGCCTGGCGATCCGCTACGCGCAAAATATATTGCTGATAATTTTTTAGAAAATGTTGAACAATTTAACGATGTACGTAACATGTTTGGTTACACTGGTACATATAAAGGTAAAGAAGTTTCTGTAATGGGTTCTGGTATGGGTATTCCAAGTATCGGTATTTACTCATATGAGTTATACAACTTCTTTGATGTAGACACAATCATTCGTATCGGTTCTTGTGGCGCATTACAAGAAAATGTTAACTTATACGATGTTATTATTGCACAAGCTGCATCAACTAATTCAAATTATGTAGATCAATACAATATTCCAGGTCATTTCGCGCCTATCGCTGACTTCGAGTTAGTAACTAAAGCTAAAAATGTCGCTGACCAAATCGGTGCTACTACACACGTAGGTAACGTATTATCTTCTGATACATTTTACAATGCCGATCCAACATTCAATGCTGCTTGGAAAAAAATGGGTATTTTAGGTATCGAAATGGAATCAGCTGGTTTATA
The DNA here is from genome assembly GCF_017151845.1 of Staphylococcus sp. EG-SA-17. Lineage (NCBI taxonomy): Bacteria > Bacillati > Bacillota > Bacilli > Caryophanales > Staphylococcaceae > Staphylococcus > Staphylococcus sp. EG-SA-17. Next base: position 10,898 of record NZ_JACVZO010000043.1, on the reverse strand, counting down.
TTTAAATGCGATTCATGCTGGTAAAAAAGCACTTGGTATTTTCACAGTAAGTGATCATATTTTACGTGACGAAGCTACTACACCTGAAGAACGTCAAAATTCATTTACACAAATGATGGAAATTGCTTTAGAAATCGCAGAGTAACTTATTTAAATTGACTTTAATTGCTCTTTAACAATGAGATTAAACTCAAAAAGCCAACACATTCTGGGCGTATTCCCCATTTATGTGTTGGCTTTTATTTATATTATTACTTATCTGTAGATTAGCTTAAGTAAGATTTAAACATCCAATTATGTTTATCTACTGATGTTTGCATACCTATAAACATATCTTCTGATACATCATCGCCAGCATTACCAGCAATTTCAATCGCTTTTTCTAATTGTTTTGAGATATTTGTGAAATCTTGAGATAATTCTTCAACCATTTGTTCTGCAGAGTAACCTTTCGCAGCTTCTTTAACAATTGATTGCTCTAAGCATTCAGTTAATGTACCTACAGGGTTTCCTCCTACCGCTAAAATTCTTTCAGCTAATTCGTCTACATATTGGCTTGCTTCATTATATAATTCTTCAAATTTAACGTGTAATGAGAAGAAGTTAGGCCCTTTCACATACCAGTAGAAATTATGTAGCTTTGTGTATGCTACTGTCCAGTTTGCTACTTGTTGATTCAATTCTTTTACAACATCTTGTTGATTACTCATATTTAATACACTCCTTAAAATTGTCTACGTCTTACTTGTTTATATTAATTATTATATTATAATGATTCTAATCTGTAAAGTGTTTTCACTCTCTTTTTTATAATTATTCTAATTTAATTGTGAGGTGTTTGGCTTTTTAAATGCCTAAATTTTAATCCATCATCTAGTATGTCTATTATCAATTAGCAACTATGTTTTATCAATCAGTAAGTTTTACTTTCGCATTATCATCTAAAAAGAACGATTTTTCATAATCATTTGGTTGGTGCCATGTTGTTTTCCACATTCTATTTCTATTATTAGCAAACATTCGATAACCGAAATTACGGACTGGTTTAGGTACAAGCCATAAACCTACGCCCAATAATTTAGTTCGATTAGGTAGTGCTGTGATTAGTTGAATAATCGCCTGCGATTCAAAATATATACGATCACCTTTCTGTAAAATCACACTATTTTTATTTGCCGCTTCTGGATGTTGTTTAAAAAATTGTTGTCCAACTTCACCTTTTAACGTAGCAAATCGATAATTTCTTGGTAGGTCATGTTGAATTAACCAAATGACATAGTTATAACAATATATACAGTTTCCATCATAATATACGATTGGCATAATTTATTCGCTCCTTCAATAGTACTTATAGTCATTTTTCCTAATTTAAAAACATTTAAACAAGGTTGTCACTTGATAAGTCCTCGCGACACGAAATTGCCATAAAATTTATTTTTCAGTTTTATATTTATTGTATAATGTATTTTTTATTTACTTTAAATTTCTCAATCTACAGTGTAATCTTATTTCTTATTATTAACTTAGCGTTTAGTCGTTCGCCTTATTCAACATACCACTGGAAACTCATATAAAGTTTTAATTCAGTAACATAAATTCATTTATATTCATATACTGTCTTTATCATTTATTAAAATAAAAACGAGTAATCTATCATAAGCTCTTAATTAGCTCTTATGGTTGATTACCCGTCATTTTTTCTTTATACGGTTATTCAAATATGCAATTATGCAATTTTTAATCTTTCCTTACTTCTTTTCAAAAACTACCATATATCATTAGTCATGTTTGACTTTGACTATACGTGTGTATTTTAAAAACTGCTCTGAATATTTCTCCTTAATTTCCTCTAAACTATCATATGTAATACCTACAATATGCCAATTAGGATTGAAATAATAGAAAGAATCTTTTTGTCGTGACCATTTAATCATATTACCGTCTTTATTATAACGTGGTAATGTTACCTCATAGCCTTCTAACACATTAATATACGTTTGGAAAATGTCTGTATCTATACGATTAAAATTATCAATAACTAAATAACTTTTATCCTTTTTAGGCATTAACTGAGTAATAAATCCTTCACGATAGTATAATGCCCCTGTTTCATTTGGTAAATACTTGCCATAAAGCATATCTTCTGAAAAATCAGGATGACCTGTTGTTATAACAGGATTTGCATTCGCTTTTTGCAATAAGTCATTAGCCGCTTTTAAGCCTTCTTCTTTTCGATCTACAACAAGTAAAATAAATGGCTTTAACGCTTCTTCTTTTTCACTTTCAAGCATATCTGGTTTTTGAACCATTTCAAATGGAGATTTCAATCCATTATTATCGCTCATTTCAATAATTGCATCATACTGTGCTTGTGACATACTTGCAATAGCCTGTTTTGCATTTTCTTGAAGGAAATATAAGTTTTTCAATTTAGGATGCTTATTTAATGTACTTAATGTAATCGGCGTAATGTCTTTCTCATAAGACACTTCAATCACTGTACTATTTGTTCTACCAGGAATTGGTGGTTTTTCATGAATATGCTTTGATACTTCTCCAATTCCAACGACAGATTGATTTTTTGTTCGATTATAAAAAATAATATTGTCGCCTTCTTCTAACTGAGTATAAAAATGATAACCATTACGTTTAATACCGTTGTACGTGTGCGTATAAATCGTATATTGGTTTCCAGGTTCAAATTCTTCAGTTTCAGCTAAAAAGAAATAACGTGGTATCTTAATTTCGCCTTTACCAAGACCACTTATTAAATCAAACTCTTCTGCAGTGATTTGGTTGAACAATGTCTCTTTCATATTACTCATACGAAATTCCAAAGCTTCACTACGCTTTAGATAATCTGCTGTTAATGGTTTCAATTGTTCATTAAAACGAAACTGTACACGTATTTTATTTTGTGCACCTGTTTCAACACTAATAATTTCACCACATCCAAGTAGTCCAGTATCCGTCTGAACTTGATAAAAGATGACTTGATCTCCTACTTTAGCCTTTTTAAACGCTCTAAATCCTTGAGATGGGTTAAAATGTGCGCCTGATTCAAATAAAGCTGTTTGTCCTACTAACGGTTCATTATGATTCCAACGGTTATATCCACAATTCAACCAAAAATAATTCGTTTCTGCTGTCATCTTAATACTCCTTAACCTGAATAAATTTTAGAAACACTATGAATTACATTCTTTTAGTGTTTCTTATGCAGTTGGACGCGTATGCGATCAACTGTATACCCTTTGTTCACTGCGATTTTAATCGCATTTCCTATAACACTGTAGCGCCCAGGACATTAATTTACGTCCCAGACCCTTAACGTTTTCCCTTTTAAGTAAGTCGAACTATTTTGCTTTACAACAAGTGCGACTCTATATGCAGTTGGACACACACATACGAGCGACTGTATACCTTTTAATCAGTTTTCTATATTTTATTTATTATATCTGTCTTAATGATAAAAATTGTTACAAACAGTTTAACATATTTAGCTACCTATTTTGCATATAAAAAACATGCTTGGATACACTATGCAATAAAAATTACAAATTTATATATGATACCACTATGCTTGCTTATCTCTATAGCGCCATTGATACACATTTTTAAATATCTATACTGCCGTTAGAATTTTAGCATGTCTTAATTTTCATTAAATATAAAATACTTCATTTTATATAAACCAACAAAAACCCCCTCACTACTATGCAAGTGAGAGGTTATGTTGATGTGCTTTATTTTCATCAATGTCATTAACACAATCATATTTCTTCTGTTAATGCACTGTATTATATTCAAACGCGCTATCGACAATTAATTTGAAGCTACAAAGGTACCGCATAATGGCAGCACATTAATTAACAATGCGCTAAACTTTAATGAGGCGCTGATTTGCTTGTCTTTAAAAGTCAACATAGCACTGATAATTCCTAAAATAGCTACTATACGTGGAATTGTCATGCTCGGATACTGCGGTATATGTAAGAAAGCACCAAGACCTGCTATCACACCACATACTAACGCAATATATAGAAATTGCTTCAAATCATTCACTCCTAAATTGTTATTACACTATTACACATAGCTAATCATCAATGTGAAATCACCTTCAAAGACACTATCCAAATCTTCAGAAGTCAAAATAAAGTTTGTACCAGTAGTCAGTTTGAAAATTTCACCATCGACAATCATTTGCCCTTCACCTTCCAACACTGTAACTAAACAGAACTCTCTAGGCTTCATATAATTTAACGTGCCAGAAATTTCCCATTTAACCAATGTAAAGAAATCATTCGATACAATGTGTGTACACTTATGGTTTTCAATAATTTCACTTTCAGGCAAAATATTAGGTAATGGGGCATTGTACTGAATAACGTCTAAAGCTTTTTCAATATTTAACGGTCTATCATTATATTGATTATCTTGACGATTGAAATCATAAAGTCTATATGTAATGTCTGACGATTGCATCGTTTCGTATGCTAGTATTCCTGAAGAAATAGTATGTACTGTTCCTGCTGGAATAAAATAGAATTCTCCAGGTTTTACTTTAATATATCTAAGTATCGACTCTATCGTTCCGTGTTGAACATGATTCGCAACTTCTTCTCTAGACTCTGCTAATGTCCCTATAACTATTTCTGCATCTTCTTCAGCATCTATAATATACCAACATTCAGATTTGCCATATTGCCCGTTTTCATGCTCATAAGCATAAGAATTATCAGGGTGCACATGAATAGAAAGTGATTCTCTTGCATCCACTATTTTAGTTAGAAGCGGAAAATCTTTGCTTGGGAAATCACCAAACAATTCACGATGTTCTGACCAAATACGGTCTAATGTTTGACCTTGATATGGTCCATTAATAATCTCGCTTGTACCATTTGGATGTGCTGACACACACCAACATTCCCCAGTTGTATCATTGTCTAATTGATATCCAAACTCACTTAGACGTTGACCGCCCCATAATTTTGTTTTTAAAATTGGTTGTAAAAATAATGGCATTGTTGCACCTCCATTGTGATTAAGTAAGCAATAGAACTCTGATGTTGTTGTTCCATTATATTTTGATTTTGTTCTCATTTACATCGTATTATAAATTTCCACATTTCAAATTAACTATTAGTGATTGTACCATATTTACTAACATTGCAGTACTGCCAATTAAAGCGCTTCACTTAAATTTACAGTACTTTAACATTTTTAAAAATTAATAGCATAGAGATTATCTCTCTCTTACATTTGTACACATTTCCCTTTAAATTTACTCGCCCATTATACCAATTAATAAACAACTTTAATAGTTGTGCCATACATTGTTCAAATTCTTTGTAAAATGCATAGACAATACGTACTTATTCATACTTATAATTCATCATTTTCAAAAAAATAACGAGTTACGAAAACGTAACCCGCTTCAAATCATATTTACTATCCTTATTAATCCTTTTCAATTTCAAATTGAGTTAAAGCATCTTTAATGTCCTGCTCACCACTAATAATTTGAAACTCTTGGTAATTAAAATGATTGGATGTGACAATTTCTTTTAATACTGTCGCAACATCTTCTCTAGGAATTTCACCTTTACCATCAAAATATTGTGCAGCTTCTATCTTTCCAGATCCTGCTGCATTTGTAAGTGCCCCTGGATGTAAAATTGTATAATTCAAACCTGAACGTCTTAAATAGTCATCAGCGTAATGTTTAGCTATTGTATATGGCTTTAAATCACCGCTATCATCAAAAGCCTGACGTCTCGAATCATATGTTGAAACCATGACATAGTGTTTAATATTAGCCTCTTTACTCGCAATCATTGATTTAACAGCACCATCTAAATCGACAATAATTGTTTTATCTGCTCCCGTGTTCCCTCCAGAACCTACTGAAAAGATAACTTTATCGAATGGTTTAAACGTCTCAGTTAAAGTCTCTATTGAATCATTTTCAACATCAACAAGAATTGCTTTCATACCTTGTGATTTTAACGCATTAAGTTGATCGGATTGCCTAACACCAGCAGTAAATGGTACATTTTCTTTTGCTAATTGTTGCACTAGTAACGAACCTACACCGCCATTAGCACCTATAACCAAAATATTCATTTACAACACTCTCCTATTTATTATTCCCTATGCCATACCACTTTATGAGATATGTAAAACTTGTTACAACTATAAAAATCAATTGACATACTACTGAGAACGTATTAAATTAATATATGAACAAATATTCATATGAAAGGATTGTCATATAATGTCAGAACAATATTCAGAAATACATACAGATACATTAGAACGCGTAACTGAAATTTTCAAGGCATTAGGCGATTACAATCGAATACGTATTATGGAATTGTTATCAGTCAGTGAAGCAAGTGTTGGTCACATTTCACATCAATTGAATTTATCTCAATCAAATGTCTCGCACCAATTAAAATTACTTAAAAGTGTGCATCTTGTGAAAGCAAAACGACAAGGCCAATCAATGATTTATTCATTAGATGACATCCACGTAGCAACTATGTTAAAGCAAGCCATACATCACGCGAATCATCCTAAAGAAAGTGGGTTATAATATGTCTCATTCACATCATCATCATGACCATATGCATAGTCATGTAACTACAAATAATAAGAAAGTATTGTTTATATCGTTTTTAATAATCGGTCTATATATGTTTATCGAAATCATCGGCGGTCTCCTTGCTAACAGCTTGGCATTACTATCTGACGGTATCCATATGTTTAGCGACACATTCTCATTAGGTGTTGCACTTGTCGCATTTATTTATGCTGAAAAGAATGCCACAACTACAAAAACATTTGGTTATAAACGTTTCGAAGTACTCGCAGCGTTATTTAACGGTGTAACGCTTTTTGTAATAAGTATTTTGATTGTTTTTGAAGCGATTAAACGTTTCTTTGTTCCTTCTGAAGTTCAATCAAAAGAAATGTTAATCATTAGTATTATCGGTTTAATTGTCAATATCGTTGTTGCATTCTTTATGTTTAAAGGCGGCGACACTTCACACAATTTAAATATGCGTGGTGCTTTTCTACATGTTATCGGAGACTTATTAGGTTCAGTTGGCGCCATTACTGCAGCTATTTTAATTTGGGCATTTGGATGGACAATCGCCGACCCTATCGCAAGTATTTTAGTTTCCGTTATTATTTTAAAAAGTGCTTGGGGTATCACAAAATCTTCAATTAACATTTTAATGGAAGGCACACCAAGTGATGTTGATATAGATGAAGTTATAACTACTATTAAAAAGGATTCACGAATACAAAGTGTGCATGATTGCCATGTTTGGACAATTTCAAATGATATGAATGCATTGAGTTGTCATGTTGTTGTAGACCATACATTGACAATGAAAGAATGTGAATTATTATTAGAAAACATTGAGCATGATTTATTACATTTAAATATTCACCATATGACTATTCAATTAGAAACGCCTAATCACAAACATGATGAATCGATTATATGTTCAGGAACACATAGTCATTCACATAACCATCATGCTCATCATCACGCACATGTACATTAATAATTTTAACCTACTGCCATTGCATCGATTAAACTTTTCAATGGCAGTAGTTTTTTTATGTCTTTATGGCGACTTGTTTGGTCTTTGATGACGCAATGTTTATTAACAAATTTTCAACTATTATTTCTTACATTAGTCATATTTTTGACAATTTACTATTATAATTCTCTAACTTTAGTCACTTTAATTAATTTTTATTAGATATTAATATGAAAATAACGTGTTTTTTGTTATTGTATTTATATGAAGAAAAGGAGGCACCACTTTGTTTACTTACTTTAAATCAGCATTTAAAAATGCTAAACCACAATTATTAATAACATTGATATATGCACTTATAGCATTTGCTGTAATTGCAGTTGTATATTTACTTGCTAATTTCCAGCTTGCTAAGTATGTACAAACTATTGCAATTTATTCACAATTTGGGCAAAAACCACCAGTAGATGCATATTTAAAAGTTATCGCTGTATTACTTATAGCAGCTGTAGTTTCACTGTTTGTTTTAGTTCAAATTTTTATCGGAATTACAAATGTTATGAAACGAGCAATGAGTCATGAAAAAGTAAAATTTACCGATTTATTTATTGCATTTAAAAAAGGTAATTATTTAAAGAGCGTTCTGATCAGTCTTGTATCTATAGCAATGATTATCGTTCTTTCACTTCTGACATCATTACTATACAAATTATTTTCTCCAGTATCAGAAATGATTATGAATTCAGTACAATCATCATATGCAGATAGTACACACCTGATTGGTATTGCTATTACAACTCAAAGCATCATAATCATTGTTGTTTTATTGATTAAAGCAATTATTACTTGGTTATTGTTAATACCTATTTTCAACTTTATGACTAGTTTCGTTGAATCAACTAACGATAAAGTAAAAACACACTTAGCTAATGGATTTAAAGCAATGAAAAATGGTCAAAAAACATTTTTCAAATTTTTCATTGGAATACTATTATTAAACTTAATTATTATTTTATTTAAAACACCTGTTGGTTACTTGATTTCATTTAATACGCAATCACTCTCTCAAAGTGTTGCAGAAAATATCATAAGAGTTTATACAGTAATGACAATTATTTTATTCGTTGTTATTCATGCAATCATTTTAATGGGTATCGTTCAATATTACTTAAAACGTGGTCAAAAAATTACTAAAGATAAAGTAAAAACAGCTGACAAGGATAAAAAAGTTGTCACTGAACCAAAAAATACAAAAGTAGAAAATGATAAAGTGGCAACATCTGTTGAAACAAAAACAGAAAAAGCACAAGATTCATTAAATGATAATACAACAAAAACGATGACTTCAGATAAACCAGAAGACAATCAACCAAAATAAATTTTAGAGCCCCTTACAACTTTAGTTGTTAGGGGCTCTTATGCAGTTGATGCGTAGCATCCAACTGTATTCCTCTATTTTTCAACTTTAGTTGTTAGGGGCTCTTATGCAGTTGATGCGCAGCATCCAACTGTGTTCCTCTATTTTTCAACTTTAGTAGCTGATACCGAAATAACATGATGCTAATTTCATGGCATGCCGAAAAAATATATGAAGAGGTCTGCAGTACTTTTTATATAGTCCGTGATTACATTCTATACTTTTTATTGTTTTTTGTTGTATTGATAGTTGGCTTTATTATTTCTGATTATGTTCAGAACTACAATTCATAAGAAAAATGTGTTAAAATATATTTGTAGTAAGTAGAAGTAAAAGATGAAAATCTTTAACTCTTGAAACACAAAAAGGGCAACACTCGGAAACATGTTACCCTAATGAGCCCGTTAAAAAGACGGTGACCTTATATTTTATTTAAAAATAGCCTTCAAAAATGCCGGTCAAAGCGAATAGAAGGTTATTTTTTATGGCCTTGATTACTAATCAATACTAAACCAATGATTGTTAATACAACCATCAGCATTTCAAAATCAGACATGCTAGTCCTTTCTAGGAGTAACAACTATAACCATAGGCATCACCCCTTTATTAAGAGATTAGCCACCATCTATCCAACTTGCTCAATAAATATTATAACATGCACGCTTTTAAACAGTAATTCATAGTATAAGTTTTTTCATTTCGTTAACAACTCGATAAACAGTTGAGCGACATACCCCTGTCTGACTAGCTATTTCTTCCCCTGCTATCTTTTGTTCATCATATAAAAATTTAATTTCTCACTTTTTATGCTCTGGTAAAGAGGGGCGCCCGCTTTTTCGGCTGATAAGCTCCCTTCAAAGTAGACATTGAAAAATAAAAATTTCGAAAGAGAAATCGTCAGTCTATTATTGACAATTATTATCCGATCATCCAAAAGATACTTTCAGACACTAGTAAACAATAGTTCTACTATAAGCATATATTTTGGCAATATTTGAAGGTTAAACATGGGTGCCTATTCTACATTTAGAGCTATCCTTAAGCATGATGAATTTAATCGTTATTTTATGAAAAGTTATCAACAGATGTCGCCTAAAGTTTCAACGAGATTCGAGACAAAACCCAGTCATCAAGTACAGTTTGACTGGAAAGAAACCATTAATTTTAAAAAGAAAGATAATCAAATGATTTCACTAAATATAGGAGTGCTACTACTTTCTTATTCTCGTTTTATAATCATGCATGACAATGCGTAAATCAAGTGATGCCTTATTTAATTTATTAACACAATCGTTTGAGCTAATAGAAGGTGTACATAATGAACTTGTAACGGATAACTTGAAAACAGTCATGTATAAGCCAAGAAAAGAACGTACAAATGGTCGAATAAATCGTAGATTTAAATAATTCGCTGATGGTTTTAATTTTAAAGTAAAACCTTGTATTTCCGGCCGCCCTAGAAAAAAGGTAAAGTTGAATCAATAACGAAATCATTAGATGAAATTCATGCTTATCAAGACGAATTGTATTTGGAAAAAGTTCCTAAGTTTTTTTATCTTAATGAACGATTTAACTACTAAGTTCATACTAGTACAGGTAAATTGCCTATTACTGCCTAAGAGAAAGAAAAAATTTTCTTACAACCACTACAGAATGTGAATGTAAAAAACTCATATAAAGTGAAACATATCTTACTTATGGAATGAAATGTTTGATGATCTCAAAATTGCAAATGCGAGTTTGGAGTTGTTAGGGTCCCTTATGCATGCCCTTAGCGCAAACACTCTACTTAAAGAAACGGTAGTTGTTATAGTATACTTAAATGCATAAACCATATAAAAGCGGATATAACTATGACATTCGGTTCAATTGTAGCTATACTCTGTGCCCTATTTGTGATTTTCTTCATTCCATATATGGAG
>NZ_JACVZO010000042.1:0-12077 GCF_017151845.1 Staphylococcus sp. EG-SA-17 | reverse complement strand
CGAGCATTAGATATTGATATCGTTCCGCCTGCTCAAGCAGATGGTAAAGCTACTAACCCCGAACAATTATTTGCAGCAGGTTATGCATCTTGCTTCAACGGTGCCTTCGACCTAATTTTAAAGCAAAACAAAGTGCGTGATGCTCATCCAGAAGTAACACTAACAGTGAGACTAGAAGATGATCCAGACTCAGAAAGTCCTAAATTAAGTGTTTCAATTGATGCGACAATTAAAAATGTTATATCTCAAGAAGAAGCTGAAAAATATTTACAAATGGCTCATGAATTTTGTCCATATTCAAAAGCGACTCAAGGAAATATTAATGTCGATTTAAATGTAAATGTTGTAGATTAGCATTAACTTAAAGAGATTATTCAACGTTATTAATAAAATTCACATAAAATTCAAATTTGCCAACCAAAAATTTTTGGTTGGTTATTTTTTCTATTCGTGATTGAAATTTCTGGCAATATTTAACTGAAAATGATTGTCCCTTAGTCATCATAAATGTGACCGGTTCCAATACTGGCTTGACTTCTTCGCATACCGTCTACAAATAAAAGTCCAGTGTCGACCAATAACCAATTCCATAATTTCCTGAACTTAAAAATAAATATAATTAAATTGATAATCCATTTACAAGAATGTGCATATAAATCAATGATTGCAAAATTTTAATAAACATTTTAATATGTAATTAAGAAATTTTTTTAGTACAAAATCTTTCTTAATAATGATTAAGGAGGTCAGTAATGATTAAAATTAAAACATTAACGAATAATGATTTTAATGAGTATAAGAGACTTGTTTCGACAGTCAATGAAGAATTCACTCAAGATTCACATTATAGTCAAACAATGACTGACACCTTAATACATGACATTTTAAATCAAGGTTCACCGAAATGTATTGTATTTGGCTGTTATGAAAACGAAACACTTATCGCAACAGCTGCCTTAGAACAAATTCGATACGTTGGAAAAGAACATAAATCATTAATTAAATACAACTTTGTTACTAATAACGATAAATCGATTAATAGCGAGCTCATTAATTTCATTATTAATTATGCACGGCAGAACAATTACGAATCTTTACTTACATCAATTGTGTCAAACAACATAGGTGCTAAAGTTTTCTATAGTGCACTAGGATTCGACATTCTTGGTTTTGAGAAAAATGCAATTAAAATCGGAAACACCTATTTCGATGAACATTGGCTTTTTTATGATTTGATTAATAAGTAATACAGTTTTATATATTCTACATTTCTCATAAATTCAAATCATATAGGTTCTATTTTTCATACAACTACTCTACTATTGAGTAGTTGTTTTTTTTTGGTATGATATCAATAAGTTTTTTCAGAATATTCTATGTTTTAGGGGTGTCAAAACTTAATGGTAACCGCAATTATTCATGGATTTATCTTAGCGATTGGTCTAATTTTACCTTTAGGTGCACAAAATGTATTTATTTTTAACCAAGGAGCTAATCAACCAAAATATAGATATGTATTGCCTGCAATAATTACAGCCGGGTTGTCAGACAGCTTACTTATCATTATTGCAGTGGTAGGAGTATCTATCATTATTATGTCTTTACCTGTACTTCAAGCAATTATTTATATAGTTGGTTTAATTTTCTTGATGTATATGGCTTGGACCATTTGGCATGATAAACCCTCAACAGATGGAGAAGCTCAAATTATGTCTCCAATGACACAAGTAAGTTTTGCTTTATCAGTTTCATTACTCAATCCACATGCTATTTTAGATACAATTGGTGTAATTGGTAGTAGTGCTGCATTATATAGTGGCAGCAATAAAATTGCGTTTACAATCGCTTGTATTAGCGTTTCATGGTTATGGTTCTTTTTACTCGCAATTTTAGGAAAAATGGTTGGATCAATTGATAAAACCGGAAAATTATTAACAATAATCAATAAAATATCAAGCATAATAATTATTATTGTTGCTCTGATGATATTACAAAAACTTATTCAATTAATATTCTAAAGCGTTATATAGTTGTATTTTAAAAGCGTTATACAAAAGACATACTTGTGTCTATGTATAACGCTTTATTTATTATAAATTTGGATCAATTAACTCAACAAATTTAAATGTTCCATTGTCATATTCAAATTTCAGGATATTACAATTACCGATATTATGCTTTAATGCTTCATCTAGTTTAAGGCAATATCTTAAAAATACTCCCATTATTGTTCCATGACTCACGACTAATGCATTATTCTTTGTTTGAGACATAATGTCATGTAAAGTTTTCACAATGCGATCTTCAACTTGTTGCCTTGCCTCTCCTTTGAAAGGAACAATTCGATCTCCGAATAAGTCCTCAGGCTTGTATAGATTATCAAATAGATAGACTGACTCACCTTCAAATAATCCAAAATGCCATTCCTTCAGTCCCTTAAAACGTTGATACGATTGGTTAGGTGCAACATTTTCAAGTGTGTCACTTGCGCGTTCTTGCGTTGATGATGCATATAAATCGAAGTTTATCCCCTTAGTTTCATAATAACTACGTGCCTTTTGAGCTTGAGCAATTCCAAGTTCTGTTAGCGGCGAATCTCCAAATCCCTGAATTAGTCCCTTAAAATTAAACAAAGTTTGTCCGTGGCGCATTAAATATAACGTTTTAGCCAACAATAACACCTCTTCAATAAAAAGTATTGATAGCTCAAAATGTATTCTCTTTTTATTAAAATGAGTACCAAATATATTAAACCATTATTTAAACTTTTTCGGTAGCAAAAACCTTTGCTTTTGATGAACATTTTTTTCATAAGTAATGATGATTTTAGTTTAAAAGATAATGTGACGGGGTAAAACGCAATGAAGAGTACAGAATTTTAAAGGAGTGAGTGTTTATGGATAATCATAATCAATGTAATTATGTGAATCCACAAAATGTTTCACTTGACTGGGAATGTTTTATAATTAGTAAAAGTGAAATGTTGTTAGATGGTGTACCAAATGAACTTATCAACACTTGGTTAGATAAAGACATTATTACACCATTTTCGATAAGAAATGATGAAATAAACTTTAAAACAAAAGATATTTGGGATGCACTAATACATCATAATTGGTACTACTCAAATTAATTTGCCATATATAAGCTAATAGCTCTATTTGTAGTTTCAATTAATTGATGATCTGTGTAATTAGACATCACATATGCTCTAATTACTTGGTGTCTTTCTTCTAATCGAGGGAATGCTTTATCTTCACTAACGTGTTCGGCCAATATGCCAAATGGTGTGTTATCATTTTGAAAACCCATGATGAAATTGTAAAACGTCATAAGACTTACCCCCTTCATTTATTAAGCGCTATTTAAAGTGTTATTATTAATCTTATCAGAAAACTAGTATTTGTAAATGTGCAAAAGTGATTTTGCACATTTTTTTGTTATCTGATTCTAAAAATATTAACGAATTATACAATTTTAAAGGTTTTTAGTTTGTAAATATTCTTTTCATATTAATACTACACACCTCTATATATGCTCACTTGTTTGAATTAATAAACTTTAGCATTCTACAATAATATTTTAAAAATAACTATACTTTTTATTTACCTATTGGAAAATAGTGTTATCATATTTATTAAGAAGCTATTTTTATACTAGTAGGTGTCAGTCATGAATAACATTTTGTTAAATGCTATCAATATAGTTATTACTACCACTTTTGTTATCTTTAATATTTTAATCACATATAATAAAGATTTAGATGATTTATGTTGGCTCCTGCCTGGTATTATCATTTGTGGTGTGATACTCATCGTATCCTTTACCATTGCAATGATAACTAAAAACTGGTTAAGTGAAATATTATTTTTTATAAATATCGTACTCGTTCTCTATTACATTTATCCTATTTTTTATAGTTTTATAGGTTAATAATTACGGTATATAAGGAGGGTTTCACATGTCTTTACATTTTGCAATTCTGTTTTGGCTAGCATTAATTTTCTTAGTTGCCGCTACGTTTATACTCGTATTAATGAAAAAAACTGGCAAAGAATCTAAAAAAGAGTCCTATTTAAGTTTTACTGTCATTCTCTATATTTTTGGATTCGCTATATTAATATACACATTTATATTTGGTGTGCTATAAATGAAAATCATTTTATATCCAGTCTGAAACGTTCCAATGATGTTTCAGACTGTTTTTTATTCTTAATAGACATTTCACACTCTCATACTTTAATATTTAAGATATGTTTTAGTCTTAAATGCTTATTAAAGATTACAATTCTAATTTAAGACTATTCACATATATTTCTTCAGCAAGGAGCTTTTAAGTGAACTATATTAAACGAACGATAATTTTACTTATATTATTCGTTGTCGTATCCCCTATAAACTCACCAAAAACAATTGCAGATAATAAGTATTCAGAAATTCAAGATGACAAATTCCAATTAAAACCTGGTGATATTATTGTTACAAAAGGCCCTGTCATGTGGGGATTTTTTGGTCATTGTAGTATCGCGATTGATGATAAAACGATTTTACAAATTGAGGGGCCTGGCGACAAACCAACTACACAATCCTTCGAATCTTTTAAATATAATTATGCAAGTGGCAAAAATGATTGGATGAAAGTTTATCGTTGCAGCTATCCTGGTGCAGGTAAAAAAGCGGCTGAATGGGTTAAGAAAAACTATGAAAATACAAATCATCGTTATCTAGTTACATTAAATTTGAACAGCAAAAAATTTACGTATTGTACTAAAATTATCTACCAAGCTTATAAATTTGGTGTAAGTGAAAAATCAGTTAAAAGTTACGGACTACATATTATTTCACCCTATGCAATTAAAGATAATTTTATAGATCCATACAAACTAAGGCTTGTTAAAGCTTATTAACACAGTTTCATCAAATAGTTAAATTAGTTTGTGTTTTGCAATAAATTGGGTATAGATTACAAATGATAATTCAGGAGGCCCAATATTTTGAATGAACTAACTAAAGAACAAAAGTATACAATAGCTAAATTTTACAAATTATATATTGAACGTTCGAATAAGGGAGAAACAGAAACAGTCGCTAACTTTTTTGGCGATGCTAAAGATGCACGTGAAAACTATTTTTGCGATCGTGATTATCAAGACTTCTTAACTAACTGCCAAATTTTAATTCAAAACAAATACTTAACTGGTGAAGTTTTGGACGATAACATTTACAATATTTCTATTTTAAACAAGACATTTATTGAATTTGAACAAAATTTTGGTTGAGCATGAATGTCTCAACTATAAACTTTTTAACCCTATATTAAAGCAGGAGTGAAAAACATACATGAGTGAATGGCATATTAATAATCAATCTACAAAACCTTTTTTAATACAACAAGCGGAGGAGCAATTGTCTATTGTTAAACCATTGCCTAATGGTAGCTTTCAAATACTCACAGAAATAGATTTGGAGAATGGCAATGTTAATAACATCGATCATTCTCTACTTGTTTCTGTAGACCTCAAAGCATTAGAAATAAGTATATTTGACGCTGTAAATTAAACGCAATATTTTTATTTAATTATTTTAATGTTCCGCCTTTTAAATGAAAACAAGATTACTGAATTATTATGAGATTTTAAAAACAATAAATATTCTCAATAATTAATCAGTCTTAATAAAAAATTAACAAAAAGTTGATTAGTTAAATTATTAATTAAGTAGTAAGATATTATGCGATGTGGTATCCTATTATTGTTAAACATTTTGAGTGTTTAACATTACTTCTTGTTATCGCCATATACAGACTTTAATTCTCGTCATTATTAAAGTTCTGTATTGGCGCTTTTTTTTTATTCAAAATCAAAAGTCGGACAGATGAAAAGTAAAAAACTTTTCCATCAGTTCGATTTATTTTAGAACCATTATATATTGTTAGATCTCCACCTATATTTATTGGACAAAAAAGTAACAGCTAGTGCTTTTACCACACCAACTGTTATCGATTTAAAGCATAAAAAAACAGCCCTATACTAAGGACTGTTTGAAAAAGTTAAAATTACATTTTAACTACGTTTGCAGCTTGCTCGCCACGGTCGCCTTCAACGATGTCGAATTCAACTTTTTGGCCTTCTTCTAATGATTTGTATCCATCTTCAGCGATTGCTGAGAAGTGTACGAATACGTCGCTACCATCTTCTCTTTCGATGAAACCAAAACCTTTTTCTGCATTAAACCATTTAACTGTACCGTTATTCATATTGAATACCTCCGTCGTGCTTTTGCACTAAATATTTTGTAACAAATTCATAAATGAAAAGGAGAATATTCTATATAAATAACTCACATTTTTCTTCACGCTCTTTATTACTTAACTTTCATTATACACTTTTAAATATAGAAGTAAAGCATTATTTTATTTTCTGTGATAATACACATTGAAATATATAGTAATATTCCATTTTAATACTAAATTTAAAATTTTTATTTTCTAATATTAAATACACTTGCTTTTGATACTATTTACTTTTTTAATTCTGAATTGATAATAAATCATATCGTGATCTAAAAATTATAAAAGTGCCACTAGCAGCAGTGACACTTTTACAATGAGCATTATTGACCTGAATCAGCGTTGTCTTCGCTCCAAATATTTAATTTCTCTTTTTTCGCTTGTGCTTCACTTTTTCTTAAAAGTTGTTCATGTGTATTGTTAGGTTTATAAACATAAGCAACTTTAGCCAAGCCTTGACGAACTAAAGCTTCGTTTACCATTTTTCCATCAGCATAAATATACGCTAAGCCACGTCCATATTTATCAGTTCTTTGACCTTTGTCAAACTCGACTTCAATTTTCTTTGCATTTTCTACCATTTTTTTCGTAAATGCACTTGCTTCAGGGCCATATTTCTCTACACCTTTTTTAGGATGCTTTGTTTCAGGTGTATCAACTAATAATAGTCTGAATGTCATTGGTTGACCTTTGTACATTAATTTAACCGTATCACCATCAATCGCTTTAATTAATGTCGCAGGTTCTTTATGTAATTTTTTAGTTGAAGTTGCACTATATACTGTTGAATCTTCAGAACCAATTCTATTTACGCCGTTATCTGTTTGTGATGCATTTGCTGAGCTACTTAGACTTGAAACTACAACTAAAGTTAACACTAAGCAACTAGTAGCGAAAAAGAAAAACCTCTTTGCGTATTGCCCTTTCGAAACATTACTGATAGCCATCCCTATAAGTAATATTGAAACAATTGCCATACATATGCCAGCACTTAATAAGTATTCTGTCATAACTAACACCTCTTTCTTTTTAGTTAATTTTAATATTAAACGTTAATTAATTATAATTCTACATTTTTACAATTAATTAATAAAAATTTAATAATTATAATAAAATAACTATACTTACTTTTATGTATTTTCTATATTTTAGGTGTCAGAACTTATATATTTAGCCTTATTTGTAAAATTAAAAAGCCTACAACATGAATCGTTGCAGACTATCATATCGAGACAAAGAGGTTTATTAGTGTCTCTATATCTATGTGGAATTTGAAAAGATTATTTATAATATTTACGGGGATAAATTGTCATTTAAAAACGAGATGTATAACTTATAATTTACTTTGGATTAGCGTTTTTCAGTTTTCTCTATCTTATTATTCACTTTATCAATTTGTTTATTCAAATAATTTTGATGAGACTGACTAAGTGTACTTACTTTTGCAGTTGCCTTAGCGAGATCTTCATAACTTTGTGTATCTTTATAATCGTTAATTAAGCTTTGTGCTTCTTTAACATGATCACGTCTAATAGCGCGTTTGTCACAGTCTGTGAAATGTGATGAGTCAATTTCACTATAGCCATATAACCAACCTTTTTTAATGCCTGTTTGATTAGTATGTAAATCATATTCTATGTAGTTGTCATTAGATAGTGATTTTAGTGTATTTAATTGGCTCTTTTCTACTATTGAAAATTTCTCCTCAGTAGTAATTTCAGTATGGGTTTGTAAAATATTATTATTACCCGAATCTTTTACAACAAAATTAGTTTCAACACTCTCTGTCACTAATGCGTTTGCGTGATTAGAATGCCATAATTGCGTCGCACAAAGTACGCCCATTGTTAATACTAGTACTTTCCTTTTCATTTTTTACTCCTTATTTGCATTGATTGTAAAACCGACTTTTTCACCCTGTTTTCTTCGCCATCGAAATTATATACCAATTTTTTAGAAATAATAATTAACTTGCGATGAACAAACTATTAACAATAATCTTGAGTCTTATATTTATCTTAATTAATAATATATTTATTTAAGATTATGTTACTTCCAACTTTGAAAGTAGAAAAACGGTATAATTTGTTGATGGGTGTTGATTGCTAAATTGCAAAAAACATAGCCTACAACCTCATAGATTGCAGACTATATTTAAAATAATAGGTATTTATCATATCTCGTAAACTTAGTGCCAATTTTTATACTCGTGGTGCTGGTAAAATGCCCTTAAATTCAGGAACAACGTGTGTAGGGCTATAACTTGGAACAGCATATTGATAATTTACATTTTTGATATTTAATGCTGGTTTACCAGTTTTAAAACCATTAGATTGTGAAAATGAGAAATATTTTTTCACACCTTTAACTACTTTATAAGAATAGTAGTATTTATAGTCATATGCTTTATTTACTTTAGCATTTTGATGTGTTGCTGTTGTGTTATTTTGGAAACTTGGTACATGCATACGGTGAGAATTGTGACCATATGGTGGAATTACCTTGAAACTATTTATTTGTGGCACAACACAAAAGTGATTAATTTTAATGCTAGCATGCCCTGGTGTAACAAATTTATGCGCGTGATATCCAGGAACTGCAAAATGATGCTTGATAATTAAAGATTGAGATGGATGTGTATATCTAGGCGATTCTGATGGTTTAACAATAAAGTGTTTATTAATAGAATCCTTTGCATGATTTACATGTTTATGTACATGTGTTGATTTGTATGAAGTAATAACTTTCTTGTAGTGGGTTTGCGTAGTAATGAAGTGGTGGTTTACTTTGTTTTGCGTAATAAATCTATTTACTTCTGGGCCTTTAGCAACAAAATGCTTATCAACTTGTTGTGAAGCTGGATTGTTTGTTGCTACATTCACGCGATTATTGATTTCTTTGTACTCTGGCACAATGTTTCCTAACTTTGATTCTGGTACGACAAAGTTTTTATCTACAATTTTACTTGCTGCTGAAGGATCTGAAATCTTATTCAATTTGCCTTCAGAAACTACAAAATTTTTATTGTCAGTTAAATTACTAACATTTACTTTTGGTGCACTCTTAAATTCATCGTAAGCTGGAATAATTTTATTAATACCTGATTCTGGAACTACAAATTTTTTGTCAACACTCTCTGTCACTGATGCTTTAGCGTGATTTGAATTCATAATTTGTGTAGCAAATAGCGTGCTCATAGTTAAAACTAATAATTTCTTTTTCATCTGTTATTTCTCCTTTATATAGACTCAATATTATAACCAATTTAATTTTCCTGTTATATTCACTAACAGCATTATATACCAGAATTTTCAGTATAATAATTAACTTGAAGTAAACGTTGTCTTAACATTTTTATTGTTTTTCAGCTTAAAATTAATTATTGATATTGATAGTTAAGCATAATAATTTTTTCGTAATATAAAGTGAAAAAAGTAATAGTCCACACCTGTTTAGAATGTGGACTATACTAGATTGCATCATTGAATTGATGACTTTGATATTATTTATTGCTAGTTTAAAATGTTGTGATTTTTACGACAAACTCATTATTTGCTTTGCAGCCATGCATTAATATTATTTGCCATTGTATACTTTATTGATTTGTTTATTAAAACGTTTTTGATGACCTTCACTTAAAGTATTTACTTTTTGTTGTGCATTTAATCGGTCTTTATAACTATGTGTATCTTTATAATTATCAACTAACTTTTGAGCTTCTCTAACGTGTTCACGCTTAATTACACGCTTCTCACGTTCAGTTAGATGAGAAGAATCAATTTGACTTATACCAACCAGTGATCCTGATTTTCTACCAGGTAAAGCAGACGTTTCTTCAAATTCAATAAGATGATTATGCGTATGATTTGAAGTTGTTGGTGATTGATGCGTTGTTGTGAAATCATGACTTTCACCATTTAATCCAGCCAATTGTTTTGGTGCATTATAAATAATTTGTTGCTGAGTTTGACGCTCAACTGTAGGCATAGGTACCTGTGTCGTTGTTTCAGTATATGTAGGCGGTGTTGTTGGTTTCTTTGATGGCTCAGAAACCACAAGTTTCTTGTCGTTTTCGTTGTCGTCTTCGTCATATTCTAACGATACAACTGGTGTGTTATTTTTATTTTTTTGTTTAGCTAAAAATCGTTCTTTTATTTCTTTAAATTTCTTTTCATAATTAGCTTTTTGTTCTTCAGTTACTTCGTTTATTTTAGATTTGTGATTTTGAGTATTTAAACTTCTTTTACTTCTTTTAGATGTATTCGCTTTAGCTTCTTCTGTATCTGCTTTTAGTTTTTTTGCCATTACTATATTTTCTTCATTACTTTCAATTAACGCCGGTATATTCAACGGCCTATTTTCATTGATTTCAACAAAAAATTCATCAATAATTGATTCTAAATCTTCAACTCGTTCTTTAGATAACCTATCATTTTGAGGATGCCTTTCTTCTCTCTCATCATCACTACGGCCAACAATCAAATCTAATTTATTATAAAGATTCTCTCTTGCTTCATGTTTATTTGGAAAAGCGTGTCCAAGCATTAATACTTTATTTTCTAGTTCATTTAATTTTACTCTAACTTCGTAATCTTTATCTCTATCAAATTTTTTCAAATCAGGATTTCTACTTTCGATATCTTGTGTCTTTCTTTCAAACTCATTTTTATTTTCCTTTATTGCTTCATGAATAGCTAAATACCTTTGATGTGTTAAGCCCAATACACCATTTGCAACTTGGTTGTTATTTTTTTTACTACTTTCTATTTTTCTCTCTTCATCTAAAAACTTGTTAAGCGCATCTAATTCAGCAAATAATTTTTTTCGGTAAGTATCCATCGCCTCTTTATATTCAGGTTCATCATATCCATCATTTTTATTAATTTCTGATGTGCACATAACTGTTCGAAGACTATCTTTATATTGACCTAAATTCCATGAATTTGTCTTTTGACCTTTAATTGATAAAGCTTTTGATACATATGGATTCTTCTCCCCAGAAACCACTGCACTCGCATGATTACTTTCCCAAATTTGTGATACACATAATGCTCCCAATGATAAAACTAGCAATTTATTTTTCAACTGTATTTTCTCCTTAATTTTCCCTAATTAACAACCTACCTTACACCCTATTTTTTCGCCAAGCCAAATTATATAACATCTACCTTTTTAAAATAATTAACTGTTGATGAATTAATTATTAATTATATTCAAACAATATATTTGGAAAATCCAAGTAAAAAAGCCACCTTTTAAGGTGGCTTCTTCATGAATCATATTATTAATTTAATATCATTATTACTTATTTCTTATCTTTATTTTCTTTTTTTCTTCTGAAAAGTAGTAATGAACCTAATGATGCTAATAATCCCCAAATTAGTGACGTATTCGCTTCATCTTCAGAACCTGTATCTGGTAATGGCTCTTTACTATCTTTAGCCTCATTTTTATTAGAAGCATTAGTACCATTTTTAGGTGAATTAGGCGGCACTACATTATTGTTAGAACCTGAGTCGGAGTCACTATCTGATTCTGAATCGCTATCTGAATCTGAGTCGCTGTCTGAGTCGGAGTCACTATCTGATTCTGAATCGCTATCCGAATCTGAGTCACTGTCGGAATCTGAATCGCTATCTGAATCTGAGTCGCTGTCTGAGTCGGAGTCACTATCTGAGTCAGAATCGCTATCTGAATCCGAGTCACTGTCTGAGTCGGAATCGCTGTCTGAGTCTGAGTCACTGTCGGAATCTGAATCGCTGTCTGAGTCTGAATCACTGTCTGAGTC
>NZ_JACVZO010000041.1:0-13097 GCF_017151845.1 Staphylococcus sp. EG-SA-17 | reverse complement strand
AATAATGAGAAGTCAGCAGACGTCATAGTAGGGAAAATGTACCGAAGGACGGAACAATATTCATACAAAGTAAAGAATGGAGGTTATAGATTTACATCATGCAGAAAACAACGAACTAGTTGGCAACTTATGGAGAGATAAGTAGTGGAACGAAAAAAGGGGAAATATGTGCGCACAGAACCATACGCTCGGTGGTGTGAGGGGACGAATAATCAAGTAATGATTATTCTCCTACTTGATTTAAACGTGTGATTAGTTCTGATAAAGTTGCAGATATGAAAGGTCAGATATTTAAACAATTGAGATTAGCGAATGAAGAAATGGAAAATCGTTTCCGATTAATGACGGAAAGCGAAGATTATCGAATTGGACATGATTTTAGAAGTTTTGATATGCCTGCATACTTCGTTATTTTTGATGAGTTTACAGCAGTTACATCAACATTAGATAAAAAAGAATTACAGGAAATGAATGATTATCTTGTAAATATTATTATGAAAGGTCATCATGCAGGTATATTTATGTTTTTAACAGCGCAACGTCCTGATGCAGATGTCATTAAAGGGAATGTACGTGACCAATTGGGATTACGCGTATCTTTAGGTAATTTATCAACTGATGGTTATAAAATGATCTTTGGCCAAACTGATAAGGAATTTCAATCAATACATGAATCAGGTATTGGAGGAGGTTATATCTCTATTTTAGGATAATATAATGAGCCTGTTTTGTTTGATGTTCCTTTAATGGAACAATATGATTTTGCGAAAGATGTTGAACAAATTAATGCACGTCCTCTTATGATATTTAACTATAAGTCAAGTGAAGAGATATTAAAGGAAATAACAGGAAGAGAATGAATTTAATGGTTCATTTAGACCTTATTTTGAAGAGATAAAATGACTATTTTCATTTAAAAATAGATATTGTATAATGTGAGCATTAAAAAGGAGGAATATTTATGTCAGTCATCATAAATCGATTAAAAGTACAAAATAAAAAATTAGCTGGGATATATGTTTAAGAATCCTCAATTATGTAAACATTTTTCGTGAATTATAATTGAAATATTAACTTTAATCATGTATCCCCAAAGGAGTTACAATGATTAAAAAAAGTTTAATAGTTCCACTATATATTAATATTTTCTTAGTATTTACAGCTATTAGTTTAGTTGTTCCTAGCTTGCCATTAATCATTAAAGATTTAAATATAGATGGTGATGCTTTTGGGATACTTATTGCTGTATTTTCTCTTTTTCAAATGATTTTTTCGCCTATAGTTGGCTTTTTTTCTGATAGATACGCTAAAAAGCACTTTTTATCTATTGGCTTGTTACTTTATATCGTTTCTGAATTTTTATTTGGAATTGGTATGGGGTTCTATACACTTTTGTCTTCGAGGATACTCGGTGGTATAAGTGCGGCGTTAATCCAAACTTCCGTTATTGGTATTATTGGTGACATATCTGATGAAGCTAATCGCGATAAAAATTTCGGCACGTTTTCAGCAATCACGTCATTAGGCTTTATCATAGGCCCTGGTATAGGCGCATTGTTTGCTACATTTCATCTTAGACTACCGTATTTTATAGCTATGGCTATAGGTATCATTATGTTAATAATTAATTTAAATTTGAAAATACCACATGTTCAAACATTGGCATCAAAAGAAAATAAATTAGCAACTTTATCATTTAAATATTTGAAACTTTATTTATTACCAGCGATGGTGATACTTTTATTAGCTTTCGGATTAGCTGCGATTGAAGAATTGTATCCGTTATATCTCGTAGATAAGGCAGACTTTACTTCGTTTCATATTGCCCTTGCTATTATCGGTGGTTCATTGTTGGGGGCGCTAACACAATATTTGGTTTATCCTAAAATCTCAAGGCATTTACATGAGTTTTCTATTATTATCATTAGCTCTATTTATTCAATAATGGTATTATGTATTTTGTTACTCTTAAATTCTGTCATAGCACTTGTTTTAATTAGTTGTGTTATTTTTATAGGCTTTGATATTATACGGCCAGCAATTACTGTATATTTATCAAAAATCGCAAAAGATAAGCAAGGTTTAGCAGGTTCTATGAACTCAACCTTTACATCTTTAGGTACGTTAATTGCCCCCATTATTGCAGGTTACTTTTACGTACAAAACATAAATGCGCCAGTTTATATCGCTATTCTGACGATAATTTTAACGATAATTGCTTTGATTTTTTTGCCAAAAAAAGAATAATGGTCAATAAGAAATAGGTACGGTATTGAGTGTTTCCCCCTTGTGACCATTAATAAAGAGTTATGTTTGGGCGTGAGCCGTTAAAAACATAACTCTTTTTAATGGTAGGACAAGCGAATGTTTCACAGTGAGCGCGTTCAGGAGAAGACATTTAAATTGTATTTTTTTGTAAATTTATTTCGGAGAGCTTCTCAAAGCTTTCCTTTTATTTTGTTTTAAACTTAAAAAATCCACTGTTATTCTGTTCAATTTCTGTCTAACAACTTTTTTTAATTTTTTTGAAGAAATTTCAGTTTTAGCTTGACACATTGCCTATTAAAGAAAGATATTGATTGATAATTCCGCCAATGCAAGTGGGACCCAACATAGAAGTTGACAAAAAGTAGGTATACAAACAATGCAAGTTGGCGGGACCCTAACATAGAGGAATTGGAACACCAATTTCTACAGGCAATGCAAGTTGGGGTAGGACATCGATGAAGAGTTACTTCTTCTATAGAAATTAGTATTTCTTATGCATGAGTTTTACTCATGTATTCCTATTTTTAAGTACACATTAGTTATAGCTAATGATAAAGAGCCACTACATAATAAATCATAAGTGTTTTTTTATCATTTCTGTCCCACTCTCATCGTGATTTAAAATTTTCAATTGCGACTTTAATTTCATCTCTCACACGTTGGAACTCTGACCATGGTTTGCCTGCAGGATCATCAAATCCCCAATGTTCCTTCTTAACATTTGTTGGTAAAGTAGGGCAATTTACGTCTGCATCACTACATAATGTAACAACTAAATTTGAATTTTTAATAATATTATTATCGATTAAATCTGATGTATGATTTGATATATCAATGCCTACTTCTTTCATAGCTTCTATCGCTTTGGGATTAACACCGTGTGTTTCGATACCCGCAGAATATACATCCCAATCTTTCGCTAAGATTTGTTTAGCCCAACCTTCAGCCATTTGACTTCGACATGAGTTGCCTGTACATATAAAATAAATTGTTTTTTTAGTCATAACAATCTCCTAATTTCTTAAAATATGATAAGTGTTAGATATAATCCTAAAAGTGTGATAAATAGTACTGGAATTGTAATGGTGATACCAGTTTTAAAGTATGTGCCCCAAGAAATCTTAACATCTTTTTGTGTTAAGACATGTAACCACAGTAATGTAGCTAAAGAGCCTATCGGTGTAATTTTTGGACCTAAATCAGAACCGATAACATTCGCATAAATTAGGCCTTCTTTTAACATGCCATGGACATTTGATTGACCAATAGCAATCGCATCTATTAAAACTGTAGGCATATTATTCATTATTGATGATAAAAACGCTGAAATGAAGCCCATTCCCAAAATGGTGCTAAATAGACCGTAATTGGAAATATATTCTAATATTTTAGCCAATATTAAAGTAATGCCAGCATTTCTTAAGCCGAATACGACGATATACATACCAATTGAAAATAATACTATATTCCAAGGTGCGCCCTTAATGACTTGCTTAATATTTACAGCATTTGATTTACGAGCCAACATTAGAAATATAAAAGCTATGATCCCAGTGAAAATTGATACCGGAATTTTAGTAAAT
This sequence comes from Staphylococcus sp. EG-SA-17, assembly GCF_017151845.1. Lineage (NCBI taxonomy): Bacteria > Bacillati > Bacillota > Bacilli > Caryophanales > Staphylococcaceae > Staphylococcus > Staphylococcus sp. EG-SA-17. The sequence continues at coordinate 9,246 of NZ_JACVZO010000041.1, read as the reverse complement.
TCACTGATTAGATAGCCGAAAAGTAATATAACTAGAACAATCCATGAAATTTTAAATAGCTTTAAATCATTAATGGCATCTTTAGGTTTTTTTATGTGATTTGCATCAAATGATTTAGGAATCGCTTTTCTAAAATATAACCACAAAACTAGAAGGCTGCCTAATAATGAGAATAAATTAGGGATAATCATTCTACTGAGATACTGAGAGAAACTAATGTTAAAGTAATCTGCAGAAATGATATTGACCAAATTGCTCACGATTAAAGGTAAAGAAGTTGTATCAGCTATAAAACCACTCGCAATAATAAAAGGGAATATTGCCCGCTTACTAAAACCTATATTTTTTACCATTGCTAATACAATTGGCGTTAAGATTAACGCTGAGCCATCATTTGCGAAAAATGCAGCAACCACGGCACCCAATAATATGATATAAACGAACATTTTTAAACCATTGCCTTTTGAAGCATGAAGCATATGGATAGCTGACCATTCAAAAAATCCAATTTTATCTAATATTAATGAAATAAGAATGACTGAGACAAAAGTTAAAGTGGCATTCCAGACTATACCTGTTACTTCAAAAACATCAGTCAAACTTACAACACCAGTAATCATTGCAACAATTGCACCTGCTAATGCAGTAAATCCAATATCTAGGCCTTTAGGTTGCCATAATACAAATAATAAAGTTACTAGAAAAATGAGTGTCGCTAAAGTTGTCATCATTAGCATTCACCAGTCTTAAGGTTATGACAAATACATCGTTGGTTAGAGGTATGAACCTTTGACAAGTTATTAATTACGGACTCAAAAATATTATGATTAAGCTGATATAAATGTTTATTTCCGATTTTTCGTGTCGTAACTAAGTTGGTTTTTACTAATGCTTTCATATGATAGCTAAGTGTAGGTTGAGAGAATTGAAAATGTTCTAACAAATCACAAGCGCATAACTCTCCACAAGAAAGTAAATCTAGTATTTCTAATCTGCTTGAATCTGACAAAACTTTTAAATATGTTGCTAGTTCTTTATACGTCATAACATACCTCCTAGACGTTAAATAGATTATCATCTATATAGATGAATGTCTATGTATGATTGCTTTAATGTTTCGTTAGTCATTTGTCACTGTGATGCTAATAGCATTGTTAAAAATTATTACTTGTGAAAATGTATGGTTAAAATTTTGCTAAAGGATGGTTGAATTTACGTAATGAAAAAGGTGATTTGCCATATCTTGAGTGTATGGCCAATCACCTTAGTTGAATTTATTTTGTAATCAAGGGTATTGATTAAGATGCTTTGTTTTTACGACTAAAAATCATAAATAGAATTACTAATGAGATTAATATCTTTGCTATAAATTTCAATTTAATTCACCTCGGTAAAAATATTTTAACACAAACACTGAGGTTGATATTAAATGAAAAGTTTTAAATGGTTTAATGGTTGTGAAAGTGAAATAATAGCTTACCTTAATAAATTTTATTGGAAATACCAAATTGCTATAATTATAGGTAATAGTTTAAATATAATATTTTGAATTACAAAAGGATGGATGATATATGCGTGTAGCAATAATAGGCATGGGAACTGCTGGTGTAAGTGTATTGAGAGAGTTAGTTAAGCACCCGAAGTTTAATCAATTAGATATAGATTTATACGATGATAAAGTAAATATGGGACAGGGCGTACCATTTCAAAATGATAGTTCTGAGCTGCTAATTAATATGCCTTCGAAAAAGATGAGTTTAAATTTAGATGATGAGACTGAATTTTGGAAGTGGTATAAACAACAAACTGATTTTAATTTTGATGAACCTGCATATTTACCGAGATTTGTATTCGGACATTATATGAAATCTTATTTATCTATGTTCACGAAAAAATATCCAAATATATCAACTAATTATAATAAAGTTCAAGAGATTTATACAAATTCTAATATCGATGAAACGAATTTAACTTATTACATATGTACTACAAATTCAGGACAATCATGGCAAGCGTACGATTATGTATTTTTAACATGTGGTACATTTGCCTACCATGATCCATATAACTTAAAGGGTAAAAAAGGATATATCGCTACGCCTTATCCAACATATAATACGTTAGACGAAGTAAATGAACTGGACGATATTGCGATTATTGGTACAGGCCTTGCCAGTTTAGATGTTGTCCGTTATGTTGCTGCTCATCATCCGAAATTACCAATTACTATGACGAGTCGTTCTGCTCATTTACCAAGTGTAAGAGGTACAATGATAGACGTGACATTCAAGTACTTAACTAAAGACAAATTAAATGACATTAAAAAACATCATTTCGGCAATGCACCGCTTGATACTTTAGTTTCTTTATTTTTAAAAGAATGTGCTGAATATGACATTGATTTTAAAAAATTAGTACATAGACGTACAGGAAATCATATTGCAGATTTGAAGTATGATTTAGCGCGTCCAACAGAAATGGGCATTTTCCAAAGTATGATTGAACATTTGAAAGAGAATTTAAATTGGATATGGAATAGCTTAAGTATTGAAGATCAACATCAATTTAATCAAAAATACTCAAAGATGATTCAATTAAATTCAAATCCAATGCCTCCAAGAACTGCTGAACTAATTATTGAATTAATAGAAAATAAGTCTTTAATTTTGAAAAAAGATTTAGAAGATGTGAAACATGATGGCAAGTTGTATTATTTTTCATACAAAAACCAAGAATCAGTAGACATATATAATGTTGTCATTAACGCGACAGGTGCAAAAAGTCATTTAAATGAATTGGATCAAGATGATCAATTAATTAAAAATCTTGAAAATAGACAAATTGTACAAGCACACCCAATGGGAGGCATACAAATCATACCGGAAACCAATCAAGTTATTAGTCCAAGGTTTGGAACATTAACAAATATGATTGCGATAGGTCAAATGACAAACGGTGTTAATAAACTACGAAATGGTGTGAAAATGATAGTAGAACAAGTTGCGCATACAGTATCTCAATTATATGATGCTTTAGAATCGAATGAGCAACAACAGCGCAGTGACAATCAATAATTTGTAACTAGAAGATAATAAAGAGAACGCTCTATAGAGACGAATTGAAGGTTTGATTTTAATGTCTGTTAGTAAGAATCATATCAATGAGATGCCTATAGTACTCAGATTATATTAAATTAAAACCGTCATTAATTGTTTTTTCAGAAAACATATAGTATCATTTTAAATGTAGTTGACATACTACGTACTCAAATAATCTATAACAATTTCATATATAATTCTTTCGGGGCAGGGTGAAATTCCCAACCGGCAGTAAATAAAGCCTGCGACCTGCTAATATGTTTCATATTAGTGGCTGATCTAGTGAGATTCTAGAGCCGACAGTTAAAGTCTGGATGGGAGAAAGAATGTTAATTATCGACAAAGATAATGTAGCGTATTTGTAAAAATGTGTACAAATAGGCTTATTTAACGATAAATTTTTCTCCTTGCATCTTAATTCATGATGTGAGGATTTTTGTTTATAGAGGTGATCATTTGAGTCAATTTATGGATTATGCGATTCAACTTGCAAATATGGTACAAGGTCAAACAGGTGTTAATCCACCCGTTGGCGCTGTTGTAGTTAAAGAAGGTAGGATTGTTGGTATTGGTGCACACTTGAGAAAAGGTGACAAGCATGCGGAGGTTCAAGCACTTGATATGGCACAACAAAATGCTGAAGGTGCGACGATTTATATTACGTTAGAGCCATGTAGTCATTTTGGTTCAACACCACCCTGTGTTAACAAAATTATTGATTGTAAGATAACTAAAGTAGTTTACGCAACAAAAGACAATTCGTTAGACACACATGGTGATGAGACGTTACGGGCTCACGGTATTGAGGTTGAATGCGTTGATGATGAACGTGCATCACAATTATACCAAGACTTTTTTAAAGCAAAAGCAAAGCAACTGCCACAAATTACAGTGAAAGTATCTGCAAGTTTAGATGGTAAACAAGCGAATGATAATGGACAAAGTCAATGGATTACTAACAAAGAGGTTAAACAAGATGTCTATAAGTTAAGACATCGACACGACGCAGTGTTAACTGGAAGACGTACAGTTGAATTAGATGATCCACAATATACTACACGTATTCAAGATGGAAAAAACCCTATAAAAGTAATATTGTCTAAGTCTGGGAATATTCATTTTAATCAGCAAATTTATCAAGATGAATCAACACCAATTTGGATATATACTGAAAATCCAAATTTAACAACCAAGCAAACACATATTGAAATTATTTTCTTGGAGTCTTGTGATTTAACAACAATTCTTCACAATTTATATAAAAGAGGAGTTGGAACTTTGCTAGTCGAGGCAGGTCCAACCACTACTTCAGAATTTCTCCAATCTAATTATATAGATGAATTTATTCTCTATTATGCCCCGAAATTAATTGGCGGATCTGGAAATTATCAATTTTATCAAACAAATGATGTGATTGAGATACCAGATGCGAACCAATTTGAAATTGTTCATTCCGAGTTATTAAATCAAAATGTTAAATTAACTTTACGAAAGAAGTGATGATGCATGTTTACTGGCATCGTTGAAGAAATAGGTGTCGTTAAAAGTGTTCAAATTCGTCAATCAGTCAGGACGATTGAAATTGAAGCACATAAGATTACGGCAGATATGCATATTGGTGATTCCATCAGTGTTAATGGTGCATGTTTAACAGTGATTGATTTTAATCAGACATCTTTTACTGTTCAAGTAATTAAAGGCACTGAAAATAAAACCTATTTAGCAGATGTTAAGCGACAATCAGAAGTAAATTTAGAGCGTGCCATGAGTGGTAACGGTAGGTTTGGTGGACATTTTGTCCTCGGTCATGTAGATGAACTAGGAACAGTTTCAAAAATAAATGAAACAGCCAATGCCAAAATTATTACGATTCAATGTAGCCAACATATTAATAATCAGTTAGTTAAGCAAGGGTCTATTACTGTGGATGGTGTTAGTCTAACGGTATTTGATAAGCATGATAACAGTTTTGACATTCATCTTATTCCAGAAACGAGGCGTTCAACGATTTTATCATCCAAAAAATTAGGAGATAAAGTACATTTAGAAACAGACGTTTTGTTTAAATATGTTGAAAATATTTTAAATAAAGATAAAGACCAATTATCTGTAGATAAATTAAGAGCATTTGGTTTTTAGGAGGGGTAGCATGCAATTCGATAATATTGACAGTGCTTTAATGGCTTTAAAAAATGGAGAAACAATTATTGTAGTAGATGATGAGAATCGTGAAAATGAAGGTGATTTAGTAGCGGTTACTGAATGGATGAACGATAATACCATTAATTTTATGGCGAAAGAAGCAAGGGGATTAATATGCGCACCAGTGTCTAAAGATATTGCACAACGTTTGGATTTGGTACAAATGGTTGATGATAACTCCGACATCTTTGGTACGCAATTTACAGTGAGTATTGATCATGTAGATACAACAACAGGAATTAGTGCTTATGAACGTACATTGACTGCCAAAAAGCTCATTGATCCTAGTAGTGAAGCTAAAGATTTTAATCGTCCTGGTCATTTATTTCCATTAGTAGCACAAGATAAAGGCGTATTAGCTAGAAATGGACACACAGAAGCGGCTGTTGATTTAGCTAAACTTACTGGTGCCAAGCCCGCTGGTGTCATTTGTGAGATTATGAATGATGACGGCACGATGGCGAAAGGACAAGATTTACAAAAGTTTAAAGAAAAACATCAATTAAAGATGATTACGATTGATGATTTAATTGAATATCGTAAAAAATTAGAACCAGAAATTGAATTTAAGGCAAAAGTGAAAATGCCTACAGATTTCGGAACATTTGATATGTATGGTTTTAAAGCGACATACACAGATGAAGAGATAGTTGTACTGACAAAAGGTGCAATTCGACAACATGAAAATGTACGCTTACATTCTGCGTGCCTTACAGGCGATATTTTCCATAGTCAACGTTGTGATTGTGGTGCTCAACTTGAATCGTCTATGAAGTATATCAATGAACATGGTGGCATGATTATTTATCTACCTCAAGAAGGTCGTGGCATAGGATTGTTAAACAAATTACGCGCATATGAATTAATTGAGCAAGGATATGATACAGTAACTGCAAATTTAGCATTAGGTTTTGATGAAGATTTACGAGATTATCATATTGCTGCACAGATTTTAAAATATTTTAACATCGAACATATCAATTTATTAAGTAATAATCCAAGTAAATTTGAGGGATTAAAACAATATGGCATTGATATTGCAGAAAGAATTGAAGTTATCGTACCAGAAACGGTACATAATCATGATTATATGGAAACGAAAAAAATAAAAATGGGTCATTTAATATAGGAGGACTTTAACATGAATTTTGAAGGTAAATTAATTGGAAAAGATTTGAAAGTTGCAATCGTAGTTAGTCGATTTAATGATTTTATCACTGGAAGATTACTTGAAGGTGCAAAAGATACTTTGATTCGACATGATGTTAATGAAGACAATATTGATGTAGCATTTGTTCCTGGTGCGTTTGAAATTCCTTTAGTAGCTAAGAAATTAGCCTCATCAGGAAATTATGATGCAGTAATTACATTAGGATGCGTAATTCGCGGTGCTACGTCTCATTATGATTATGTTTGTAATGAAGTCGCGAAAGGTGTTTCTAAAGTAAATGATCAAACTAATGTACCAGTCATATTTGGTATTTTAACGACTGAAAGTATTGAACAAGCTGTGGAAAGAGCAGGTACGAAAGCTGGCAATAAAGGTGCCGAAGCAGCAGTAAGTGCAATTGAAATGGCTAATTTATTAAAATCTATAAAAGCATAGAGCGCTGTTGTGAGTTCATAATCAAAGATTTATAAATGATTCAGAACTGCCAATATAACATTTAGGAGCCTAGAACATTGATTATTGTTCCAGACTCCTAAATTATTGTTTATGCCATGCTCTATTTACGGCATAATTTTTTAATTGTACTTAAACCTAACATAACTGTAGCTCCTAAAGCTGCAATTATGCCAACACGTTTTAAGCCAGCAGGTTTCACAAATTCTTTTACAGCAAGAGATAGGTTTTGTGGGCGTTCTGCTAATCTTCTCATAAAATACGCAAACCAATCATCGCCATAAGGTACATAAATAGTGAAATTATAGCCTTCATTTGCGATTTCTTCTGCTAACTCTGATCTAAAACCATAGAGCATTTGGAATTCCATACGATCTTTTTCAATGTGATTTTCTTTCATAAATTGTTTTACATGATTAATGATGCGATGGTCATGTGTTGCAATTGAAGTGAAATTGCGTGCGTTTAACAAACGTTGTTCAATTATTTTGATGTAATTTGCATCTACGTCTTCCTTAGATTGAAATGCAATTGATTCGTTTTCTTTATATGCACCTTTAACCAAACGTAATCGTAAATCTTGGTACTTATCAACTAATTCATGGCTATCGTATAAATATGCTTGAATTACAGTACCAACATTTCTAAATTCGCCTTTTAAGCGATCTAAAACTTGAACAATTTGTTGCAGGCTAGCATATTTTTCAGTATCAATATTTATATGCATATTGTTGTAAGTATTTGCTTTAAGTAAAATCTCTCTTAAATTTTGGTAAGCTAATTCTAAGTCGAATTCTGCACCTAACTGACTCAATTTAACAGACATATGTGCCTTTACGCCATGTTGATGAAGCGCGTCCATAATTGTTAAAATTTGTTCTTTAGCATGATTACTTTCTTCAACTGTACCGACAAATTCCCCTAAATTGTCTACCGTAACAGCGATATTCTTGTCATTTAAGTATTCGATTGTATTAATTAACTCTGGAATTGTATTTCCGGCAACGACTTTATTGGCGCCCAAACGTGGGCCCACTTTTTTTGCTGCGTTGTTTAAAAAACTATTATTAGATAATCCGATAAAAAAATTCTTTAATAGTGCCATTGCTACTCCTCCAAACCCTTGTGTTTACAATAAGTTTAGCATGAAAAAAATATTCGAGAAAGCGTTTTCATCAAAAACAATCAAAAATAATTATGTATAATTACACTATTATTGATGTTGATTTCATTTATATATAATAATATGGACAACAATAATACTATAAATAGAAATCTACATAGTGAATTTGCTATAATTATGTTATTGAAGATTAATGAAAAAGGGGCAGTATAATAATGTGGAAGTGGGAAGCTGAAAATGATGCGAAAGGCGTCGTTGTTATTGCTCATAATATATTAGAACATACGGGAAGATATGCATATGTTATTACGATGTTAAGAAGAAATGGCTATCATGTGATTATGGGAGATTTGCCTGGTCAAGGTCAAACTTCAAGAGCTAATAAAGGACAAATTGAAAACTTTCAAACGTATCACGAAAGTTTGCTAGATTGGTTAAAGATAGCTAATGAATATAAAATTCCTACTTATGTATTAGGGGTAGGACTTGGCGGTTTGATTTTATTAAATTTACTTGAAAAAGTAGAATTGCCAATCGAGGGGATGATGTTAATTTCTCCTATGCTAGAACTTCAAAAGAATGGAAAAAATCGTAAAGATAAACTTGTTTCAAATATAGGTAAAATTTCAAAAGACGCACGTTTTAATGTTGGTGTAGAACCAAAAGATTTAACACGTAATTTAGAAATTGTTGAAGAAACAGTTAACGATGGTTTAATGTTAAAAAAAGCAACGTATCATTGGTATAATACAATTAATGAGACGATGAAAGATACGATGGCTCATATTCATGACATTCAACCAATGCCAACGCTATTAATGTATGGAACGAAGGATTTAATTGTTGATACTAGGGCAATTGATGAGTTTAAAGAAAAATATCAAACACCTGAATTATATTTTAAAGCTTGGCAAGGTTTTTACCACGAGGTTCACAATGAGCCAGAACGCGATGAAGTAATGCGTTATATTCTGACTTTCTTAAATAATAGCGTCAATACAATGGGCTTTATTGTTGAAGATGACGAAATTGTAGAAATTTAATATTCTAAAAAGATGAGACATAAATCCCTAAAAAACAGCAGTAAGATAATTTTCAATTAGAAAATATCTTACTGCTGTTCTCTATTTATACAATACTTCGTATTGAATGGCTTCGCTTTCCTAGGGTGCCGTCTCAGCCTCGGTCTTCGACTGGCA